>JASLAV010001103.1 GCA_030146905.1 Lentzea sp.
GCCGTCCAGCACCTCGCGCTGTCGACCTCCCCCGAGCGGTTCGACGAGATCAAGGCCAAGCTCGACGCCGAGGGCATCGAGTACCTGGGCCCCGACCGGGGCGTCGAGGACAGCCTGTACATCCGCGACCCCAACGGTGTAGGGATTGAGTTCTACCGGGAAGAACTCGGTGAGTTCGAAGGCACGACCCTGATCAACTGAGAACGGAGTCGCAGTGGCGCAAGAGGTCAAGGGCATCGTCGCCCGGGGCAAAGGTCAACCCGTGGAACTGACCTCGGTGCTGGTGCCCGACCCCGGCCCCGGCGAGGCCGTCGTGAAGGTCCAGGCGTGCGGTGTCTGCCACACCGACCTGCACTACCGCGAAGGCGGCATCAACGACGACTTCCCGTTCCTGCTGGGCCACGAGGCCGCGGGTGTCGTGGAGTCCGTCGGCGAGGGTGTCACCGACCTGGAGCCCGGCGACTTCGTCGTGCTGAACTGGCGCGCGGTCTGCGGCACGTGCCGAGCCTGCCGTCGCGGCAAGCCCTGGTACTGCTTCTCGACGTTCAACGCCTCGCAGCCGATGACGCTGGCGGACGGCACGAAGCTCTCGCCCGCACTGGGCATCGGGGCGTTCGCCGAGAAGACCCTGGTCCACTCAGGACAGTGCACGAAGGTCGACCCGTCGGCCCGTGCCGCCGCCGTGGGCCTGCTGGGCTGCGGCGTGATGGCGGGCGTGGGCGCCGCCATCAACACCGGTGGCGTCACGCGCGGCGACTCGGTGGCCGTGATCGGTTGCGGCGGTGTCGGTGACGGCGCCATCGCGGGCGCGCGCATCGCCGGCGCCGCGAAGATCATCGCCGTGGACACCGACCCGCGGAAGCTGGAGTGGGCCAAGGGTTTCGGTGCCACGCACACGATCAACGCCCGCGAGGTCGACGACGTCGTCACGGCGATCCAAGACCTGACCGACACGTTCGGCGCGGACGTCGTGATCGACGCGGTGGGCCGCCCCGAGACGTGGAAGCAGGCCTTCTACGCCCGTGACCTCGCGGGAACCGTTGTCCTGGTGGGTGTTCCGACGCCGGACATGAAGCTCGAGATGCCGCTGATCGACTTCTTCTCGCGCGGCGGGTCGCTCAAGTCCTCGTGGTACGGCGACTGCCTGCCCACGCGCGACTTCCCGATGCTCGTCGACCTGTACCAGCAGGGCCGCTTCGACCTCGACGCGTTCGTCACCGAGGAGATCCCGCTGGACGGCGTCGAGGGCGCGTTCGAGAAGATGCACCACGGCGACGTGCTGCGATCGGTCGTGGTGTTCTGATGGCACTGCGCGTGGACCACGCCGTCACGTCCGGCACGTTCTCGCTGGACGGCGAGACCTTCGACGTCGACAACAACGTGTGGGTCATCGGTGACGACAGCGAATGCGTGGTCATCGACGCCCCGCACTCCGTCGACGAGATCCTGAAGGTCGTGAACGGGCGCCGTGTCGTGGCGATCCTCCTCACGCACGCTCACGACGACCACGTCCGCGTCGCGCCGGACCTGGCACACGCGACCGGCGCGCCCATGGCGTTGCACCAGGCCGACCACGTGGTGTGGAACCTGACGCACACCGGCGTGATCCCGCACCAGGCGCTGGACGACGGCCAGGTCATCACGGTCGCCGGCGAGGAGATCCACGTGCTGCACACGCCGGGCCACTCGCCCGGCGCGGTGTGCTTCCACGTGCCGTCGCTGGGTGCGGTGTTCACCGGGGACACGCTGTTCCAGGGCGGGCCGGGTGCGACGGGGCGGTCGTTCTCGGACCGGCCGACGATCGAGCAGTCGATCCGGGAGAAGCTGCTGACGCTGCCGGGCGACACCGTGGTGCACACGGGCCACGGCCCGGACACCACCATCGCGGACGAGATCTTCTAGAAGCGGCTCGTCCTAGAACCGCGGGGGCCGCTTCTCCAGGAACGCCGACACGCCTTCCGCGTAGTCGGCGCTGGAGGCGGCCTCCGCGTACAGCGCCCGCACGAGGTCGTCCTCGTGCCCACCGCCGGTGATCGAGTTCACGATCTTCTTGGCGCCCAGGACGCTGACCTGCGCGCGGCCCGCGATCTGCTCGGACAGCTCCTTCACGCGGGTGTCGAGCGAGTCCACGACCTCGTTCACCAGGCCGATCCGCAGCGCCGTCGCCGCGTCGATCAGGTCGGCGGAGAACAGGATCTGCTTCGCCCACGCCGGGCCCACCGCGTCCACGAGCTGCTTGGTGGACGTGAAGTTGTAGACGATGCCGAGCTTCGCGGGCGTGATGCCGAAGCGCGCGTCCGAGGAGGCCACCCGGATGTCGCAGGCGAGGGCGATCTCGCAGCCGCCGCCGACGCAGAACCCGGAGATAGCGGCGATCGTCGGCTTCGCCAGCTGGACGATCGCGCGTTCGCCGTTGTGCACCGCCTCGCCGTAGTGGGCGGCTCCCTCCGCACCCCGTCGCAGGGTCGAGAACTCGGCGATGTCGGCACCGGCGGAGAAGTGGTCACCGCCGCGGATGACCAGCACGCGGATGCTCTCATCAGCGGAGACGTCGGCCATCAGACCGGGCAGCGCCGACCACATGTCGTAGCTCATGGCGTTGCGCTTGGCCGGGCGGTTGATCGTCAGAGTGGCGACCGGACCGGCCGCGGACAGCTCCAGGAACTCGCTCACAGGCCGCACGATACCCAGCGGTTTCCACAGGCTCGCGCGGTCTCATATGGCTGGAAGGTGTTCACGTCCTTGTAAAGTTCCGTTGCCGGCGAGGGGAGGCAACCGTGACAGCGGCGAGCATCGGCGCTTCCACCCTTCGCACGTTCTCCGCGCGGCTGCGCACCAGTGCGCCGGTCTCCTCGCGCATCCTGTCCGAACTCGCCGGTGAGCTCGACCGCGGCGGGGCGGTGGCCGACCTGCTCTGCTCGCACAGCGCCGTGCACAGCCCGCTGTTCGGCATCCAGGCGCTCGCGGGCGTGCGGTTGCTGATGCTGTCGGGCAGGGCACCCGAGCTGAGCGAGCGGTTCACCAGCGCGCACTCCGCCGCGATGGCGGGCGAGTCCGACTCCGCGGCGTTGCTCGCCTGGATCGCGGCGCGCAACGCGATCGTCGAGAACGCGGGCGAGATCCTCGCGGCGCTCGACCGCACGGTGCAGCAGCACCAGCCCAAGACCGCCGGGTACCTCCTGCGCGGTCTCACCATGATCGGGGCGCCGAAGGTCCGGCTGCTCGAACTGGGTGCCTGCGCGGGCCTGAACCTCATCCTCGACCGGTACCGCTGGTTCGGGCTCGGCTGGGAGTGGGGCGACCAGGACTCCCCCGTGCGCCTGGCCGCCGCCGGACCGCGGCCGCCGGACCTGGAGATCGTCGAACGGGCGGGGTGCGACCTGCAGCCGCGCGACCCCGCCGACCCCAAGCACGCGATGATCCTGCGCTCGTTCATCCCGCCGGAGCACGACGCACTGCGGTGGGACCTCGACGACGCCATCGAGGTCGCGGCCAAGGCAGGCGTGAAGGTCGAGCGCTCCCCCGCCGGGCGGTGGCTGCGCGAGAACCTGGTGCCGCCGGAGGACCGCACCACCTGCACGGTCATCTGGCACAGCTCCTTCTGGACCTACCTGACAGAGGACGAGCGCAACGAGATCGAGACGACGCTGACCGCGGCGGCGGGCTCGATGCCACTCGCGCGCGTCGCCCACGAGTCACCGGACTTTCGCTCAAACCCCCG
>JASLAV010000194.1 GCA_030146905.1 Lentzea sp.
GAAGGGCGTGTCCAAGGCCTGATCAGCAGTGAGGCGTACCGGAAGGGTGAACAGCTCGACCGGCTACGAACCCAGGTCCGCCAGGCGCGTGCGACCGCAACGACGAGGCGCGCCGACGCGACCCGCCATCGCGAGACCGCCCAGGCTGATGTGGAGGCCGCGGACATCGCCGCCAGGCATGCGGAGACACGGACCGGGACCACCGCGGCGCTGGCCGAAGCCGCCTCGACCGACGCCACCCGCGTCGGGCTGGCCTCCGTCCACGCGGAGATCGCTCGAACCCTCGCCGATCCCTCGCGGTCGCGGGCCCTGCTGCGCGCCGCGGTGCAGGCCCGGGGCGAACAGGTGGAAGCCGTGCGCGCCGCATTGAGCGAGCACGGGGTCGCCGTCGCGGGCAGGGAGGAGGCGGAGCAGGCACTAGACGAGGCCAGGGAAGCACTCGCGGAGGCCGCTGAACGCCGCGCGGTGCTGAGCGACCGCCGCGATGAAGCGCTTGCGAAGCTGCAAGCCGCCATCGTGACGTGGGCGGCGGGCTGCCGCGAACTCATCTTCCCCGAGCCCGGTGCGCTGGCAGGCCTCGCCACGGCGGAGACCGCCCTGCTGACCCAGGTCGACGCCGTCGCCAGCCGCGTGCTGGACGCCGTCACCAGGGAGGAGACCCTGGTCGAAACGGCGCGGGACGACGCCGAACGTGAACGTGGCGCACTGCGCGAGGAGGTCCGTCGGCTGCTTGCCGAACAGGACCTGCCTCCCCTGCCACCACACACCCGCACCACCGACCGCGCAAGGATGAACGGCGCGCCGCTGTGGCGGCTGGTCCGCTTTGCCGACGCGGTACCCGAGGAGGTTCGCGCGTCGGTGGAAGCCGCACTCCAGGCGTCGGGTCTGTTGGACGCCTGGGTCGGCCACGACGGCGCGATCACCGGGCACGACACGTTCGCCGTGCCCGGCTCCGTACCCGCCGCGCCGGGCCGGTCGCTCACCGAAGTCCTCGTGCCTGAGTCGGACACGCCCGTGGCCACCGGCGCCGTCACCCGCCTGCTGAGCGAGGTGGCCTACGGGGAACACCCACCGGAGGGGCACCCGGCAGCGATCGGCGCCGACGGCGGCTGGCGGATGGGCACCCTGCGCGGCACGTGGCAGAAGGACGAGGCCGCACACATCGGCGCGATCCCCCGGCAGCGGGCCAGGCAGCGCCGGTTGACCGAACTGCGCGAGCGGATAACCACGTCGGAGGAGCTGATCGAGACGCACACCGCCGCGCTGCGAACGCTTGCGTCACGCAGGTCGGCCGTTCAGGCCGACCGGGACGCGCGGCCCGGCCACGCCGACGTGGACGCGGCTCTCGAAGCGCTCACCAGGGCGGAGGCGGCAATCTCCAGCGCTGATGGCGTGGTCCGACGCTCGCTGGACACCCTGTCGAAGCGCGAGCAGCGCGTGGACCGCGCCCTGCGCGAGCTGACGGCGGCCGCGGCCGAACACGGTCTTCCCACGGAGCGAAAGGCGCTCGACGCCGTGGCGGATGCCGTGAACGCCTTCCGCGCCGCCGCCGACGCGTGGATCGACGAGCACGCCACCCTGGTCGCGACGCGTCGGGAAGCCGACCGAACCGCCGAGCAAGCACAGCGCTCCAGGCTCGCCGCCGAGCAGCGAGAGGACGAGGCGGACGAAGCCGAAGCCGTCGCCAGCAGACTGGACAGTGAGCTGGACGCGGTCGAGAGCACCATCGGCGTCGACTACCGGAGCGTGCTTGACGAGCTCGGTGCCCTGCGGGTCGAGCTCGACCAGCTCAAGCAGCAAGCGAGCAGGACACGCAAGGAGATCAGCGGCCTGGCCTTGCGGCTGGGCGAGCTGACCACCCGGCGCGCCACCGACGCGGAGGTTCGCGACAGCGCCATCGGCGTTCGCGACCAGGCGGCAACTCGCTTCCGCCACCTGGCGAACGGCAGCTTCCCCGCGGACAGCGGCTTGCACGACCTGGCCACGTTCACCGAGGCGCTCACGACGTCCGCCGGTGTCCGGGCGACTCTCGACGCGGCGAGAACGGTCGCGGCATCGTGGCCGACGTTGCCCCACGCACCGAAGAACATCGGCGACGCTGCACATCGGTTGGCCGAGGAGGTGCACGCGTCCCGCGAGGTGCTCGGCGGTCGTGCCGACCTCGAACTCGACTCCGACGAGGACGTCCAGGTCTTCTCCGCAATGGTGGACGGAATGCGCATCGGCGCGTCGGCGCTGTTCGACCGGCTCCGATCCGACGCCGAGCGCAGCCGCGAGGACATCACCGCACAAGAACGCGAACTGTTCGACCGAACCCTCACCGGCGACACCCGCCGCCACCTCGCCGCCCGAATACGGCAGGCGCACGAGCTGGTAGACGGCATGAACGCCCGCTTGGAGCGCGTGCGCACGGCGTCCAAAGTGGCGGTGCGGCTGGTGTGGGAAGTCTCACCGGACCTGCCGGCCGGCACGAAGGCGGCACGCGACCTCCTGCTCAAGGATCCGGTGCGGTTGAGCGAGGCCGATCGCGAGTCGCTGCACCGATTCTTCCGCGAGCGAGTCGAGCAGGCCAAGGCCGATGAGTCCGCCGCAGGCTGGGAACAGCAACTGGGGCAGGTGTTCGACTACACCGCCTGGCACCGGTTCGTGGTGAAACTCGACCGCATGAACGGCACGGGCTGGCAGCCGTTGACCAAAAAACTTCACGGAGCGCTCTCCGGCGGCGAGAAGGCGATCGCCCTGCACCTACCCCTGTTCGCCGCCGTGGCAGCCCACTATCAGGCAGTCGCCCGAGCACCACGGGTCATCCTGCTCGACGAGGTCTTCGTCGGCGTCGACACGGTCAACCGCGGCCAGGTCTTCGAGTTGCTGTCCGCATTGGACCTGGACCTGGTGCTCACCTCCGACCACGAGTGGTGCACCTACCGTGAACTGGACGGCATCGCGATCCACCAGTTGATCACCGGTGGAGACGGAGAAGAGGCTGTCACCACCGCCCGCTTCGTGTGGAACGGGACCGAGATACTCGACGAAATGGAAGAGGAACACGACTGAAGAGCTCATGCGGACCGACGCCTGGTCCGATCGACGGTGGCCGCAGAAGTCTTTCAGTCGGGTCTTCCACTTGCGTCACAGGACTCCCATGATGGCGACGAATGGCACTGCCGGACCACCCCATCCACGGCGCCGTCCTTGCGCTGCGTGCCTGCGACCATCAACAGCACCGGCCTCACGACCGGGGTCGCCCAACTGGCGGCGTGGCTGGTGGTCGGCACCCTCGTCTCGATCCTGATCACCGATCGCCGTCACTCCTTGCGGAGTACAAGTTGTCGTCGAATCGACACTGGCGCACGATCACGAATCGGTCAGACGGCCCGGTGTGTTCTCCCGTGCCACAGGGCTGCGGCCCGCGTGAGGAGGTGAACGAGGCGCGGCTCAGGCGTTCAGCGCGGCGATCAGGTCGTCACCCGGCAACTCCACGCCGAGCTGCCCACCGGGGTTGATCACCAGCACCCCACCCGCCAGCACCGCGGCCAGCTCACGCCCCGTCGTCTGCATCGGCGCCACGACCTCCGCGGGCACGTGCCCCGGCGCCGACCACACCGCCACGAACCGACGCCCGCCCGCCGTGGTTCCCATGCGCAGGTTGCCCTGCCCGTCCGTCTCCGCGATCAGGTTGGCCTCCAGCGCCGCCGTGAGCAGACGTTGCTGCGGCGCCCACCCGGCCGCGACGTAGCCCAGCACCACGTCGAGGTCCGCCAGGGGCTCGGGAGAACCGCGCCGTTGCGGACCGGGGCGGTAGTGGGGATTCAGGTAGGTCTCGCCCGTCAGTTCGCCGTCGGGCCCACCGCGTACGCGCCGAACAGCGTCGCGTCCGGGACGGCGGGCTGTCCGCCGTGGCCGAGACGGTCTGCGGGGCTTTGTTGCTGGTAGGGCTGCTCACTCGTCTGGCCGCGCTGCCGATGCTGGTCAACATGGTGCTGGCGCTGGCGTTGACGGAGGTACCGATTCTGTGGGGTGGCTCGGCCGGCAAGCCGAACGCGGATGACTTGTGGGACATGGCACACGAGTCGCGTACGGACTGGGCGATGCTTCTCGGCTTGCTGTTCCTGCTGGTCGCCGGGCCTGGTCGCTGGTCGCTGGATGCCCTGCTGGCGCGGCGGCCGGCTGCGGCGGCTCGCGCGAGCTCCTGGCGTTTCAGAGGCCGAAGAACTCGGTGATGACGTCTGCTGTGTCGATCTGGTGGCTGGTCTTGCCGATGACTGCCGGGGCGGAGGCGGACGGACCGGGAACGGTGTGGCCGCCGCCGTGGACGGTGTAGAGGACCACCGGGGGAACACCTTCTGCCTCATGAGTCGTGCGTTCGGCCTCGGTGGGGTCGGCCGTGCTCTTCTTCGGCAGGCGTGTGGTCGTGGGGTCGGTGGTGATTCCGTTGCGCTCGGCGAAGTAGCGGGCCGTGCGGGTGGCTGACCAGCTTGAGCCGCCCACCTTGAAGATGGTGCGCAGGGCCCAGTTCATGGTGCCGCCCTGGTAGGAGACGATGGGGTCTTTGGTGCCGTGGACCAACAAGACCGGCAATGGCTCCCAGGGTGCTTGGCCGGCGAGGAAGTTCTCCGGTGCGGGCATGGTTGCGGCTATCACCGTCGCACCCGCCAGCAGGCCGGGGGTTTCGTGGGCGAGGCGGATGACCATCTGGCCGCCGTTGGAGTAGCCGACCGCGTAGACCCGGCTGGGGTCGATGCGCCGGTCCGCGGCGAACGTGTCGATCACCGCACGGGTGAAGCCGACGTCGTCGATGCCGGCCCGGCGGGCCGGGAAGCGGCTTTCGCGGCGGGCGTCGTTCCAGTTGCCGCGGTAGCCGTCGAGGTAGGCGACCAGTGCGCCGCGGGCGGCCAGCGCGTCGAAGACGCCGCCGGTGAAGGCGCGGTGCTTGTCACCGGTTTGGCGGGAACCGTGGAACACGAGGACCAGTGGTTTGGCCTCGCCCGGCTTTGCGGTGCCGACGAGGGTGAAGGTGCGGGTGGCCTCGGCGACGGTGACGCTGCCGCGGGTGGCCGTGAGGGTGCTGGGCATGGTGTTTCCCCGGTTCAGGCGAAGAAGTCGATCAAGGTGCGGGCCGTCCATCCGGGGGCTTCCTCCGGCAGGAAGTGCGCCGCACCCGGTGCGATGGCGCCACTGGTGTTCGAGGCGACCTGCCGCACGGCATGTTCGACGCCGTCGCGCATCCCGTGCTCGCCCCCGATGGCCAGGACCGGGATGTCCAGCGGCCCCTCGGCGGCCAGCGCGACCACCTGGTCGCCGGACTCCCCCGCGCGGTAGAACTGGAAGCTCGCGTGCAAGGCGGCGGGGTCGCGCAGGGCGTCGACGTAGACGTCGACCGCAGTCTGGGGAATGGCCTCGGGACTGGCGGCTTTGGTGGCGAACTGATGCCCGAAGTAGATCTCCTCGCGGCCGGACACCATGCGCTCGTTGATCTCGGCCAGACGGTTGAAGACGAAGTGCCAGGCCAGCTCGTTGACCTCGGTAGGCATGAGCAGCGGGGGCATCGGGGTGAAGCCGGGGAGGACGGCCTCGGCCAGCACGAGCTTGCTCACCCGGTCTCGATGGCGCGCGGCGAGCACGTAGCCGACCATCATCCCCATGTCGTAGCCCGCGACGTGGAACTCGTCGTGGCCCAGGGAGGTCATCAACCCGGCCATGTCGTCGGCCAGGGTGACCGCGTCGTACCCGGTGGCCGGCTTGCCGCTGGCGCCGACACCGCGCAGGTCGGCCGCCACGACGGTGAAGTGCTCGGCGAGAGCGGGCATCACCAGCCGCCAGCCGTACCAGAACTGCGGCCACGCCGGCAGCAGCAGCAACGCCGGGCCGGTCCCGCCGATCACAGCGTGCAGTTCGACGCCGTTCACGTCAGCGGTGCGGCTGGTGAAGGTGTCGCCGAATCCGGCGGGAAGGTGCGGGACGGCGTCCGCGGTGAAGGGCATCGGTGTCTCCTCGTGCCGGACCCAGCCTTAAGCGGATGAGTCATCCGTTTCAACGTAGCACAACCGGATACACCATCTGGTTATTGTGGGTCCATGAGCACTCCGCCGTTGCGCAAGGACGCCGCGCAGAACAGGCGCCGCATCGTCGAGACCGCCCGGCGCTATGTCGATGACGGCAGACCCCTGCAGCTCAACGACGTGGCGCGGACCGCATCCATCGGCGTGGCCACCGTGTACCGGCACTTCCCGACGCCGGAAGCGCTGCTGGAGGCCGTCGCGCTGCCCGCCGTCGAGAAGCTGGTCCAGCGGGCCGAGCACGCATTGACCGAGGCCGACCCGTGGACGGCGTTGCGCGACTTCCTCGCCGCTGCGATCGAAGCCCTGCTGACCGATCCGGCCGTTCCCCCGGTGTTCGCCGCGGCCACCAACAGCTTGGAGCACACCGGAGACCTCAAACGCGGGCTCGCCACCGCCTTCGCCGAGCTCCTGAGACGCGCGCACGCGGCGGGAGTCATCGATCCCGGCATCACCGAGGCGGACATGACCCCTCTGATGTGCGGCATCGCCTATGCCGCAAAGGTTCACAGCGCCCTCGACCCGGCCGAACGAGCCACCGACGGCCTGCGCTACCTCAACCTGCTCCTCACCGGCCTGCACCGTCCCTGACCACGACGGCTGGACGCCGAAGCTTTCGCCGTACGAGGTGTTTCACTCACCTGGTCTGACCAGGCCGTGCTCGTAGGCGAGAACGACCGCATGCGTCCGGTCTCGTGCGCTGATCCTGGTGAGCAGCCGGGAGACGTACGTCTTCACCGTCGCCGCCGTGAGGTTCAGCTCGTCGGCGATCTCGGCGTTGGTGCGGCCCCGCGAGATCAGCCTCAGCAACTTGGCGTCCTGTGTGGACAGAGCGGCGAGGGGTGAACTGCCGTTGCGGGGCAGGGTGGCGGCGACGGTGTCCAGCAGTCGCCGGGTCACCGACGGCGAGAGCAGTGCGTCCCCGGCGGCGATCACGCGGATGGCCTCCACCACTCGCTCCGGCGGTGCGTCCTTGACCAGGAACCCGCTGGCGCCGGCACGCAGCGCTTCGTACACGTACTCGTCGATGTCGTACGTGGTGAGCACCAGCACCCTGGTGGCGCCGCCCGCGGCAAGGATGCGCCGGGTGGCCTCGATGCCGTCCATCGTCGGCATGTGGATGTCCAGCAGGATGACGTCCGGGTCCAGTGCCTCTGCCGCCGAGACCGCTTCCGCGCCGTTGCCCGCCTCCCCGACCACGGTCAGGTCCGGCTCGGCGTCGACCAGCATGCGCAGTCCCATGCGGACGATCGGTGCGTCGTCGCAGATCAACACCCGGATGGTCATCAGCTCACACCCGCGGTGAGGCGCAGTGGCAGGCGGGCACACACCGACCAGCCGCGTCCCGGTGCCGGGCCGGCACGGAGCTCACCGCCGAGCAGCCGAGCACGCTCACGCATACCGGCAAGACCGTGGCCGGTGCCGGATTCGGCCTCGACTCGGCCGTCGTCGGTGATCTCCAACCGTACGTCGTCCTCGCAGTACTGAATGGACACTCGCGCGGTCGCGGTTCCCGCGTGGCGCAGGGTGTTCGTGAGTGCCTCCTGCACGATCCGGTACGCGGCGAGATCGACCGGTGCGGGCAGGTGCACCGGGTCACCGGTGATCGACACGTGTGTGGCCAGCCCGGAGGCACGCATCCGGTCGGCGAGCTCGATCTCGGCCAGCGCCGTGATCGCGGTCAACGAACCACACGCACCGGGCGGCGTCGGCCCGCAGGACGCCGTGTCCACAATGGAGTCAGCGGTGCAGGACGCCGTCGGCCGGGGCGATGCCGACCCGAACCGGGGCGGCATCGCCGGCTACAGCCGTGGAGCGCAGATCACCCAACGCGCACTGGCCATCTCGGCGGTGTTCGAAGCAGGGGCGTCCGGCGATGGCGGGGACGGCAACGAGGTCGGCGACCGCGTCAACGCGCCGCTGCTGGCCCAGACAACCGAGACAGTCGACGTGCTGCTCGCCCCTGTCGTCAAAAGGCTGCGGGCACGCGGCATCCCCGCCGAGATGGTGCTGTTCCCCGACGAGACGCATGCCTTCCACCAGCCACGGCACCGAGAAGCGGCCATGCGGCAGAACCTGGCCTGGTTCGGCAGGCACCTGGGCTGACGACGCCCTGGCCGGCCGGGCTACGTCCGGCCGGAACGCGCCGCCCCCTGGTCTTGGATCACCGCAGCGGCACGGTGCAGCTCGACGAGGACCGTTTGGACGGCCTTTCGCGCTGTGCGTTCGGGCCGGTGGAGCACATCGATGTGACGGCTGGCCTGCACACCGCTCAGCGGTCTGAGCACCACGCCGGGATGTGGGCGGGTGGTCCACCGCGGCATCAGCGCGAGTCCGCCGCCGGCCGCCACTGCCTCGGCGGTCACCGTGAACTCGTTGATGCGGTGGACGATGTCGAGGCGGCGGTTGGCGACGCTGGCGATGGCCTCGACGATCGCCATGAGGGGATAGCCCTCGCGGACGGTGATCCACGGCTCGTCGGCGACGTCCTCCGGCGAGAGTTGCGGTTTGCGGGCCAGCGGGTGCCCCGGGGGCAGGGCGACGTCGAGAGGTTCGCGCATCAGGGTGGTGGCGATCACGGTACGCGGCCACGGCGGAGCGTGATCGAGACGATGAGCGAGCACAAGGTCGTAGTCACGGGTCAGAGCCGGGAAGCGGTGCTGCGTGACGTCTTCGTCGCCAAGAGCCACGCGCGGCCGGTCCAGGCCTGCGAGACCGCGCAGCAGGAGTGGCCAGAACACCGAGGCCGCGCTGTGGAAGGCGGCCACCGTCACTTCGCCATCCGGTTGTTCCACGAAGTCGGTGACGGCGCGACGCGCCCGTGCCAGAGCGCTTTCCACCTCGATGGCCGCCGCTGCCAGGGCCTGCCCGGCGTCCGTCAGGGAAACTCGCCGACCGGTGCGTTCGGTCAGCGGAACCGGGATCGAGCGCTGGAGCAGTCGCAGTTGCTGGGAGATCGCGGACGGCGTCACGTGGAGCGCCTCTGCGACCGCGGTGACGCTCCCCAGTTCTCCCAGCTCACGCAGGATCCGCAACTGCCTCTCGTCCACCTCGACAGTGTAGGCCTGCTACATCTTTGCTTAAGAAGTTGGTCGTTTTCTTCAACGTCCTGGTGATGAAGCGTGAACGCATGTTCGCCACCCGCCGCGCCGATGTGGTCCTGCTCCTGGTCGCACTGGTCTGGGGCTCCAGCTACCTGTCAGCCAAGACGGCCACCGCCGCGCTGCCGGTCCTGGCGGTGCTGTTCGCCCGGTACGCCATCTCTGCCCTCTCATGCGGCGCGTTGGCCGGACTTCGACGACGGCCGCCCCGCTGGACTCGTGACGAGGTTCGCAGCGGGTCCGTCCTCGGGATCACCCAGGCAGCCGTTCTGGCGGTGGAGACCTACGGAGTCGCACACACCAGCGCCGCCAACGCCGGCCTGATCATCAGCCTGACCATCGTGCTCACTCCCCTGCTCGACCGTCGTGGAGGTCGTCGCCTGCCCATGACATTCTTCGTCGCAGCGGGTCTGTGCGTCCTGGCAGTCGGGCTGCTCACGTCGAGTACAGGACTGCACGCACCCCGTCTCGGGGACGCGCTGATGCTCGCAGCCGCCGTCATACGAGCCGGCCACGTCGCACTCGTCGGCCGGCTCACCGTGGGGCGCCCCGTAGACCCGTTGCACCTCACGACCATCCAGACCGTCGTCGGCACCGCGCTGTTCCTGCCACTCGCGATCCCCCACCTGCCCGAGCTCGCCCGCAGCAGCGCCACGACCTGGTACCAGCTGGTCTACCTCGCCTTGTTCTGCAGCGTGTTCGCTTTCCTGGCCCAGACGTGGGCTGTGCAGGGCACCTCAGCCAGCCGGGCCACCCTGCTGCTGGGCACCGAACCGATCTGGGCGGTCGCCATCGGAATCAGCCTCGGCGGCGAGCGGCTCACCGTGTGGACGATTCTCGGCGCCACCTTGATGATCGCCGGAACCTACTGGGGGCAGGCCGTCGAACGCGCCCACCGCGCCGGCCTTCACGTGCCTCCTGGTGATGCGCATGCCTCTTCCGTCTATTCGATGTCGAATGGAAACAGGGAGGCCCAGGACCGATCGCGTGGGGAAAATGTCCGCAATAGTTCTGCAGACCTTGAATCAGCTGGTCATGACTAGTTAGTTCGGTCTTATGCCAGTGGAGTTCCGCGTGCTCGGCGACGTCGAGGTGCTTGTCGACGGTCAGAGCGTCGATGTCGGGCACGCGCGGCAGCGGTGCGTGCTGGTGGCGCTGCTCCACGACGTCGGAAAGCCGGTTCCGGTGGAGCGGCTCCTGAGCCGGGTGTGGGGAGAGCACCTGCCGCATCGCGGCAAGAACGTGCTGTACGGCTACCTCTCACGGCTGCGCCAGGCACTCGCGGCAGCAGGTGACGTGACGATCGTCAAGGAACGCGCGGGCTACGTGCTCACCGCCGATCCCGCCGCGGTCGACCTCCACCGCTTCCGGCGGCTGATCGCCGAAGCGGGGACGGCGGATGACGACGAGGCGGTCCGGTTGCTCAACCGTGCGCTCGCGCTGTGGCGGGGCAAGCCGTTCGAAAGGCTGACCACGCCGTGGCTGGAGGATCTGCGCGCCACCCTCGAAGCCGAGCGGTTCGCCGCGGTGCTGGACCGCAACGAGGTGGCGATACGACTCGGCAGACAGGACGACGTGCTGGGAGAGATGTTCCGCGAAGCCGCGACACACCCGCTGGACGAACGGCTCGCGGGTCAGGTGATCCTGGCGCTGCACAGGTCGGGTCGCCACGTTGACGCCGACCGGCATTACGCCGAGCTGAGCCGCAGGCTGGCCGACGAGCTCGGGGTCGCTCCGAGCCCGGCCGTCCGGGAGCGGCACGAGCTCTCGCCCGCCGCGCTGCAACGGCGGCCCGACCTGCCTGTGCCACGGCAGCTCCTCGCGCACTCGCCGTTCTTCGTCGGGCGGGAGGGGGAGCTGGAAGGGCTCAACGACCTGCTGCGCGAGCATCGGCCACTGGTGGCGATCAGCGGCGCCGCCGGGGTGGGGAAGACGACGCTGGCCATGCACTGGGCGCACAGCGCGCAGGAGTCGTTTCCCGACGGTCAGCTCTACGTCAACCTGCGGGGGTTCGAGCACGCCGGGTCCGCCGTGCCGCCGGAGGAGGTGTTGCGGTCGCTGCTCACCACGCTGGGTGTGCCGCCCGATCGTGTTCCGCCGGACATCGACGCGATGGCAGCCGCATACCGCAGTCTCCTGAGCTCACGGCGGTTCCTGGTGGTGCTGGACAACGCGCGGGACGTGCAGCAGGTCCGCCCGCTGCTACCCGGTGCCGGCACCTCGATGGTGGTCGTGACCAGCCGCAACCACCTGATAGGTCTCGTCGCCGGGGACGGCGCGCATCTGGTCACCCTGCGCCAGATGGACCGCCGTGAGGCCCGCGCACTGCTGGAGCGCCACCTCGGCCGCGACCGGATGGAGGCGGAACCCCAGGCGGTCGACGCGCTCATCGCGGGTGCGGGGTTCCTGCCCCTCGCACTCGCGGTGCTCGCCGCCAGAGCCTCGCTGAACCCCGCTTTCTCCCTGAAGGCACTGGCGGGCGAGCTGGACAGCGAACAGTCGCGTTTGGACACCCTGGACGACGACGACCCGAAGACCAGCGTGAGGGCCGCGATCTCGTTGTCCTGCCAGCACCTCGGACCTGCGGCCGCACGGGTGTTCTGCCTGCTCGGCGTCCACCCGGGTCCTGACGTCACCGCCGCGGCGACGGCGAGCCTGGCCGGACTGCCCGTCGAGGAGGCGGAGGTCGCGCTGGACGAGCTGGCGCGCGTGCACCTGGCAGAGGAACACCAGCTGGGCCGGTTCGTCTTCCACGACCTGGTGCGGGGATACGCCGCGGAGCAGTTCCGGTTGAAGGCACTGGTGGCGGCAAGAGAGGCCGCAGTGCGCCGTCTCCTGGACCACTACGTGCACACGGCGTTCTCCGGGGCATTGTCGTTGCGTCCCATGAGGGACCGCATCGACGTGGGCCCTCCGGCACCGGGAGCCCGCCCTGAACCGCTGAACGACTACCAGGCCGCGTGGCGGTGGTTCGAAGACGAGATCGCGGTGCTGCTGCGACTACTCCCCCTTGCCGCCTCGGAAGGGTTCGACCAGCACGTGTGGCAACTGGCCTGGACGACCGCGGACTTCCTGGACCGCCAAGGCAGGTGGCACGACTGGGTCGAGATCGGCACGGCCGCACTCGCGGCCGGCGCGAGACTGGCCGACCAGCGCGCGCTCGCGAGTGCGCACCGCGGTCTCGGCCAGGCGTTCATCATGTTGCGTTCCTTCGCCAAGGCGCGGGCCCACCTCACGTCGGCGCTGGAACTCGGTGACACTCCCGTCGACAAGGCGGGCGTTCATCGCGACCTCGCGCTGATGGCCGACGCGCAAGGCAGCTACGCCGAGGCACTGGACCACGGCCAACGCGCACTGGAGATCTACCGGGAGTGCGGTCACCGCGCAGGCGAGGCCGCCGCGCTGAACCAGGTTGGCTGGTACCTCTGCCAGCTGGGCAGTCACGACCGCGCGCTGACGATGTGCCAGGAGGCGCTTGAACGACATCACGGGGTCGGTGACTGGACAGGCGAAGCGGTCACGTGGGACAGCCTGGGCTTCATCCACCACCACATGGGCGCGCACGCTCGTGCGATCGAGTGCTACCAAAGAGCACTCGCGCTGTACCGGGAACTCGGAGACGTGTTCGAGAACGCCGCGACCCTCACCCGCCTTGCCGACGCACATCTCGCGGAAGGCGGCACATCCGCGGCGCGAGACGCCCTGAGCGGCGCGGCGGCCCTGCTCGACGACCTGAGTCATCCTGACGCCAGAGGCGTTCGCGCGCGGCTCGCCGCCTTGGTCGCTGGTGGCGAGCGGCGTTGAGGCAGCAGTTCGCCGAAGCGACGACGGCGTTGGCGCGCAGCTCGTCTGCGGTTTCGCGCCGAGCAACTGCATCAGGTTCAGAGACGCCGGATGCTCTTCGGCCCGCGGCTGGGTGATCACGTCGAAGGCGCGGCGCAACGCTTCCCACGGGCGCGGCCACATCATCTACCTGTCCAGCATGCTCGGTCTCCCCGCGTTCCCCACCACCTCGGCCTGGTAGGCGTCGAGCAGCAGTTCGAGGAAGTAGCAGAACACCACGGAGACCTTCTTCACGGAGACGCGGTGGCGCCGGGTGCCGGGTGCCGGGTGGCGAGGTTGATCGCGCCGTGCAGGGTGCGGCGAATGTTGCTGCCGGGAGTGAGGATCCGGTGGCGCAGGTGGCGTCGTGGTCGGGGTCGCCTGTGGCGATCAGGCGGGGTCGCCGCCAGCTGGCCTGTTCACGTAACCGCCGGTAGAAGGTGCGCAGGCTCATCTGCGGTCGTCGTGCGGCGCGCCAGAGCCGGGCGGTGGTCCAGGCTTTCGGTGTCAGCAACAGGGTGTGGATGCGTTGCCCGAGCCGCGGGCTGCCCAGCCGGGGACGTCCGCTGCGCGGCCGGTCGGGAAGTCCCGCGATGCCGTCGCGGGTGTGCCGTGCGATCCAGCGGCGCACCGTGACCGGCTCGTAGTGCAGCAGATCGGCGATCTCGGGTGCGTTCATCCCGGACGCGGACAGCAAGACGATGACGATGCGGGCGGCGACCCGCCACGGACCGTGCAGCGCGGTGATCAAATCGAGGTGCTGGACAGGGGTCAAGTCGGCATGGACATGCGTGGGGCGCATGCTGGTGAAGGCCTCGTCGGGTGTGTTGTGTGTGGTAACTCAATCCAACCCGACGGGGCTCTTCACGTTCGCGGCAAGGTCAACTCACGCGAGTTACGGACACAACTTCTGGCAACAGGCTCAGACCAGTGGCGGCACCCATACCGATTGTTTCGCGAACGCCGGATCCAGGCGCATCTACGACCAGTTCAGCCGGAGCGTCCGGGTCACCGAGATCTGGAAGGGGAACAACAGCGTCCAGTGGAACGGCTACATGCGGTGCATCAGGACATCCCGATCGACAGGAGGACCTCATTCGCCTGGCCGAACAACCCCGGTGGAGTGAGGCTGGACGAGATCCGGATCCTCTGAGGGGCGTGCCGGCATAACGGATACTGGCGGGGCGCACGATCCGGAGGGGGACCCATGAGCACGACCTTGCGCCGCGGCGACCGGCAGGACCTCGACCTGCTGCTCGCCTTCTTCGACGAGGCCGTTGAGTGGATGGTCGCGCGAGGCCAGCCCACCCAGTGGGGCACCGAGCCGTGGTCGACCGACCCGCAGCGCGTGTCCCGTGTCGGTGACCTGATCGGTTCGGGGCAGCTGTGGATCGCCGAGCACGACGGCGTGCCCGTCGGCGCGTTGATCGTCAGCGACCGCCCGGACGCGCACGTGCCGCCGGTGGACGAACCGGAGCGCTACGTCCGGCTGCTGATCACCTCGCGGAAGCGCGCGGGCAACGGCATCGGCTCGGTGCTGCTGGACAAAGCCAGGGAGATCGCCCGCACCGACGGCGTCGAGCTGCTGCGCGTGGACTGCTGGGCGGGTGGCGGCGGCAAGCTGGTCGCGTACTACGAGCGCAACGGCTTCACCAAGTCGGACACCTTCACCGTCCGCGACTGGCCGGGTCAGGTCCTGTCCCAGCGGGTTTGACCGGGCACGCCCCTGGTGGGGCTGGCCCGACCACGAACAGTCGGGTCAGCCCCACTGCCCCGGTCCTCGCGGATCACTAGCGTGGTTGCCGGGGGACATCCGGGGGAAGGTGGAGCAGTGGGGGATCTGGCGCGCCGGGACGTGTTGTCCTGGCTGGGGAAAGGCGCGGTCGGGGCGGTCGCGCTGGGAGCGGTGGGGCACCCCGCCGCTGCCGCCGGGAGCGGCGTCACGGTGTTGCGGGGTGCGACCCTCGTCGACGGCACCGGTCGGCCACCCGTGCGCGACGCGACCATCGTGCTGGCAGGTGACCGCGTCCTGGTCGCCGGCAGGCACCGCGACGTGCCACCCGGCGCTCGGGTGTTCGACCTCACCGGGAAGTACGTCATCCCGGGCCTGTGGGACCTGCACACCCACTCGACGTTCTTCGAGAACACGGTCGCGCCGCTGCACGTCGTCCAAGGCGTCACCGGCGTCCGCGAGATGTGGGGCATGCCCGAGACGCACGACACGCGCCGGCGCATCGAGTCCGGCGAGGTGCTCGGCCCGCGCATGGTCATCGCGAGCACGATCGTCGACGGCCCCGGCTCCGTCTGGCCCGGCACGGACATCGTGCGGACTCCGGCGGAGGCCCGTGCCGCGGTGCGCCGCGCCAAGGACGGCGGAGCGGACTTCGTGAAGGTCTACTCGTTCCTGTCCCCGGAGTGCCACGCCGCCATCGCCGACGAGTCGCGCAGGCTGCGGATCCCGTTCGCCGGCCACGTGCCCGCGCGCGTGCCGGTTCAGGACGCACTCGCCCAGCACACGCACGAACACCTCTACAACCTGTTCACGTCCACTTCGGACAAGGCCGACGCCCTCTACGCCCAGTTGCGCGGCCTGCCAGACGACCCGGCCGACCCGAACTGGTGGGGGCGGCACACCGGCCGGATGGAACGAGCCGCCGTCGCCACCCACTCACCGG
>JASLAV010001126.1 GCA_030146905.1 Lentzea sp.
TCAACACCCGGCCGATGGTCGAGTGGTCCAGGTTCGGGATGTCCTCGGTGAGCTCGACGTGCTTTTCCAGCAGCCGCAACGACCACCGGCCACGCCCTGCCGGCGGCTGCGAACACGCCAGTGCGATCAGCCGGGCCTCGATCTCCCCGGTCACCGGCGACGGCACCGGCGGCGAGTCACGCTTCTTGCGGCCGATCGTGGCCAGGACATCACCGCCGGTCTCGGCAAACCGCCGGGCGACCAGTTGCAGCATCTCGTCCGAGACCCCGAGCCGGTCCGCGATCACTTCCTTCGGATCAGGCTCACCCACCGAAGTATCCAGTGCGAGCAGCACCCGAGCCCGCCTGATCGCCGACGCCGAGCGCACGCCCGTGGTGGTCAGCCGGAGCAGCTCTTCACGATCCCGCGCCGACAACGTGACCGGCCGTTTCAACTGGGAGGCCATCACCACAGCCTCCCAGCCAAAGACTCCATAACTAAGCAGCGACACGCTACTAGACCTGTCGGGGCCGCCGGAGGCACGGCGGCGCAGGCTGGCCGGAGTGGGGCGGCGCGCGACCAATCAGGCGCTCGCCCGTTGCGGGGAGGAGACGAAGTTCCGTGTACTGCTGGTGACCTACAGGGTGCAACGGGTGCTTGAGCCCGTGGTCGGGGCTGTTGCGGTGAGCCGAGGACTACCTCCGGCACGCCGCCGTGCGGCGTGGCCTCGACCTCAGTCTCGCCTGAGGGCTGCGGGCGGCCCTGCCCCTCCACGGCACCCCGATCCCAGCCAGACCGCACGCCACCCCCACCCCACCGGGTTGGCGACCGGACCCGACCGGGCGAGAGCTACCGGATGACAGCCGGGTGATCTCGGTGCGGGCCAGCGATGGTGTGTGGGCTGTCTCGGTGATTGGCCTGCTGGGGTGCGGGAGTCTGGTAGTTCGGAGTCCAGGTGTTGGCTGTTCGGCACGGGTGCGGAGCGGCGTGAGTGCCTGGTGCTCATGAGACGTCCTCGGTTCCGCTGGCGGAGCGGGCGCTTGGAGGGGCTGCGTGCCGAGTCCGGTAAAACGTGGGAGTCCTGCCCGTGGGATGAGCCGCCAGCCGCCAGCCGCCAGCCGCCAGCCGCCAGCCGCCTGACGCCGTGCCGCTGGGTGGAGCGCGGAACGCGAGGAAGCAGCGTTCATGGCCGCGTTCACCGGCCGCTCGCCCGGTCTGCCGGGCGGGTCACCCCCGCCTGGCGGACCGGGCCAGAATGGTCAGATGCCGATCGTGTCGCGGAGGGTCGTGAACGCCTCGACGATCAGGGCCACGCACACCGCGGCGACCGTCTTGACCCAGATACTGGTCTCGCCCAGGACGGTGCGTTCCTCGGGCTTCTCCCGGCCGCGGTCGATCAGCGAGTCCCAGGCGGCGCCGTGGGCGTCGTCGACCTGCTTGCGGCTCTTGTTCCGCTCGGCCTGCATCGGCTTGCCCCACTGGTCGTCGGAGACCTTCTTCGCGGCGAGGTCCTTGACGGCCTTTTCGGTGCGGCCCTTGGTGCCCTCCATCGCCTGGACGAACTTGGTGTCGTTCTGCTTGACCTTGCCGGCGACGTCCGGGTGCAGCTTGCTGGTGTCGAGCGGCGGGATGTCCTTGAGCTTCTTGAGCGGGTCCTCGCCGGGACTTGCGTAGACGGCCGCGGTGTCGTCGTCGAGACCGAACACGCCGGACAGGGTGGTGTGCAGCTCGCGGCTCAGGTCGATCTGGGTGAGCCAAGCCGCGTGGGACGCATCCGACTGGCTGGCGACGCTCCCACTCCTCGTCGCTGATGCGGGCGGAACGGTCGAGAACGCTGGTCACAGTGATGCACCTTCCATGAACACGGTCCCGGCCGGGGCGGCAGGGACCTCAGCGACGCTGGCCGCGCTCTGCGCCGCGAGAGGCCGACGACGTCATGACCACACGTCCGGGGCCCCGTTCGGGGACAGCAGGACACACCGAGTGATGCAGCCCATCGGACAGTCCCTACGCCGTGGCGTTCCCCGAAGTCATGGCGCTGACCAGGCTGCTGTGCTCCGACTGCTGGCGCACCGCGCCCGATTTCAGCGTGGACGGTGCTCACGGTCTCGTGGGATCACGGATGAACTTCTCCGAATGTGCGGCGCGGACGTACCGCACGGAGGCGCCGATGCCGAGTCCGAACACCACTGCCTGACGAAGACACCGACGCCTGACCACACCTTCAGGGGATCGAGGTTGTGTGATGTGTGGGCGGAGGTGGAGCGGCAACTCGATGGGTGTCCAGAACGCGCAGGTCGATCCCACGGAGGTGGGTGTCATGCGGACAGTGATGCGTATCGCGGCTGCCATGGCCATTGCCGCGGCGGTGCCAGTAGCAGGCGTATCGAGCGCTGTGGCGGTGTCGAGCGCCGATGTGGTTGTTCCACACCCGTACGCAGCCGTTGAGCGGGTGATGGACTCGACGGGCACAGTCAAGTGGTTCAACGAGGAGAAGGGCTTTGGCTTTATCACGCCGGACGGCGGTGGGCCAGACGTGTACGTCAACTACCTCTCGATCGGCGGCGGCTACAAGTCGCTGGAGCCGGGACAGCGTGTGGAGTTCCAAGTGGCCCAAGGACAGCATGGGTCGCAAGCGACTGACGTACGGCCCATAGATCAATGACCTGGCCGCCCGCTACAGCGGAAATGCCAAGACAGTCGTAGACGGTCGGTCATGCCAGCAACTCACGCGGCAACTTGGGCCCCTCGTCACCGGCGAAGTGTCCACCACCCGCCGCGACGGTGATCAACGAGGTTCGCAACCTAAGCCCGGACGCTCGCAGCGGCCTCGCAAGGTAAGTCCGGACTTCGCAAGCTTCGTCCGGACGGACAGCAGCCATGCGTGTCGGTAGCGAAGACAAGCATTTGCTCACGTTCGAGCTGGAGGAATCTCGACTGATCCCACATCGCTGCTACCAGCGGCAGGGGACGTGGTTCACGCTGGTGGATA
This sequence comes from Lentzea sp., assembly GCA_030146905.1. Next base: position 2,972 of record JASLAV010001126.1, read on the forward strand.
CATTTCTGCTCGGAACCGGAACATAGGCGGTCCTGTGGCGGTGGCCCCTGGTGCTCGTGTTCGGCTGCTCGGTTGGATCGGCTGGCGTTTGGGCGGCAATCTCGAACGGCCGGAGGGACGTTGTAGCGCTGTTGCTCGGTCTGCCAGGAGTCCGCACCGCGCGGCTGCTGCCGGAGGCGTGCGTATCGCAGTGACCTGTGTCCGGCCTGCCCGTCACTCATGCAGGTGATTCCGTGCGGTCTGGGGGGTGAACGGTGCATGGGCGCAGGTCACAGCGGTATGCCGAACGCTGACCGTATCCGCGCAGATCCAGGAGGAACCATGAAACACACCACCGTCGCCACCGCACTAGTGTGCATGATCACCGCCCTGGCCCTGCCCGGTATTGCGCAGGCCTCCGCCGCACCCGCGGCGTCGGCCGCCGTCCAGACCACCGGCGACCACGACAGTGCCGACGCCAATGCCGCCGTGACGCGGTATGGCAACACCCAGACCGGCGGCAAGGAGTTCCCGCAGACGCCGCTCATCCAGGGCACCTTGAATATGCCCTGCATCGGAATCGAGTCGCTCACCGCTCTGGCCAACATCGGGGACCAGGACATGCCCGTTGTCACGTCACAGGAACTGTGCGGCGAAAACTCCACGGTCAGCGACGACCCGCTGTCACACATCCTGAGCGATATCCCCATCCTGTCTGGGAACGCCTCGTCCCACGGGCGCTGATACCCCCGCTGTGCCTCGTTCGGTGCCGAGTGCCGCAGCGCCCGCGCGAGGACGAACCGCCAGCCGCACACCGACGGGTTGACTATTGGCGAGGCGTCGAGGAACCTCCCGACCTCTCGCAGAACGGCGTCGCCCTGTGCGAGCGCCAGCGCGCCCACGACCGCCCTGGGCACCGGCATGATCACCGCGTCCGGCTGGTTGTCCGGATAGCCCCGCTCCGTGCAGATCGCCGCCGCACGCTTGACCTCGCCACGAGCCAGCAGAGCCATGATGAGCGTGCCGGTGGCGAATCACTCGGCCGGTGTGCCAGCGCCGCTGCGGGTGGCCAGGCGCAGGGCGATGTCGGCGTCGGCCACGGCGTCGTGCAGGCGGCCAAGCAGCAGGGCCGTCTGTCCCCGGTTGGCGTGCGCGAACGCCAGGTGCGTGCCACGCCAGCCGTTGCGCTCGAACTCGTAGACCGCCTGTTCGAACAGGTCGTTCGAGAGGTCGGCGTGGCCGGAATACAGGTGCACGAAAGCGGTCATGGTCGCGACTTCCATGCCTTGGTCCACATCAGCGAACACCACCCCACGCCGGACGACCCGCTGCACGGCCGCCATGCCTTCGGCGCGCGGCCGGCCGCGTAGCACCAGGCTCCAGGCGTGCTCGACGATCAGCAGCCGTTCCACGTCGGTGCTGCCGGTCAGCGGCGGCGCGATCCGGTCGAGTAGAGCCATGCGGTCGGCTCGGAGCGGGTCGTCGGCCCACCACGTGGCCCACAGCAGTTGCTCGGCGAGCAATCGTTGGCGGAGCTGATCGTCAGCGCAGCGATCTGAGGCGGAGTCGAGCAGGCGGACGGCATCGCCGAGTGGTCCGCGTAGCCGTGGGTCTTGGCCAGCGCCACAGCGGCGTCGGTGCGCAGGCCGTCGTCCGGCGCCTGCCGGTACGCCTCGCGGAGTTCGGGGATCGCCGCTGCCACCTGACCCAGGGCTAGGGCCTGGCCGTGCCGCAGGCGAACCGCGCACTGGCGGGCCACTGGCGGCGGTTCGTCGAGTGCCCGGTGGAGATAGCGCGCGGCCGTGGTCGACAGCCCCGACGCGAACATGCGGTGGCGCCAGCCGGGACTGGTCAGCGCTTGGACCGGTCAGAGCGTCGAGGTCGATCATGATGAGCACGCCGGCGACCTTGCCGGTGAACTCGCCGTACTTGAGTTCGGGCACGAGGACGTGCTGACGATCGCGGAAGGCATCGAGATCCGGTTGGACGTTCAGCGTCTGCCCGGCACCGCCAACTCGAAACCGTTGTGGTTGTGGCACTCCAGCACCGCCCAGGAAGAGGTCGCCGCAGCACATGGCCCACACCGGAAGGGTCTTCGGCGCGACCACGTCAACCTCGTCGGCCGCTTGATGAGGCCAAGGAGCAGGGCTGGCTCGGCGAGGTCGCCGCGATCGAGACCACACTGGCCACCGCCGAGCAGAAGCTCGTGGCCATGCGATCGGCAGCAGCCCAGCACACCACTACTACCCTGGGGATGCCCGGTTTCGGTCCGGCTGTTGGAAGGTCGAGTTTCAACAGCTGATCTACAAACCGTCCGTGCGTTCGATCATGGCGATTTGAGTGTGTTTGCAGGAGCGTTGAGATACTGCTGAGGGCATGAGACTGAGGCACCTCATGCCTTACTTTAGTCAGGTGTCTGGCGATCACGATTGTTGATAGAAGCGATGGGGGAGACGTTGTACGCGTTCTGTCGATACGGGGCCGCGTTGGTGCTGGTCGTCTATGGGTTCGCGAAGCTCAACGGGTCGCAGTTCACGGTTCTGTCGTCCGAATTGGACAAGCCAATGGGTGATGTCTCAGGTTTCTGGCTGACCTGGCATTACTTCGGCTTCTCGCCGATTTTCGGCACGCTGGTCGCGCTGGTCCAGATCACTCTCGGAGTACTGCTGTGCTGGCGCAAGACCACATTGATGGCCGCATGCGGCGGGCTGGGCGTGCTCGCCACGATCACACTGATCGACCTGACCTATGGCGTCGATGCCAGCGGTACCGTGATGGCTGCGGCAACCACCGCCTGCCTGGGTTTCGTGGTGGCCCGGCATCGTGCTGACCTCGTGCGCGTGCTCTGGACCGACCAGCACTCCACCGACACACGAGGTATGCGCGAGGTCATCGTGAGGGTGATCATCCAGGTCGCGGTGTTGGTCGCGGCGTTCGCTGGCACATACTGGATTGCCAATGAGAACAACCGTGCGCCGACGCCGCTGGATGGCGCCTGGGAGGTCCGTATCGGGACCTACCAGCCAGTCGGCACTGTTCATCCGGTTGAGCGCCTGTACTTCGAGTACAACCGCGCTTACCTGGTGGTCTTCCGCTTCGGCAACCAATGGATCGAGCACCATTTCGAGGTTGACCCCGCACGGCGGGAGCTGCGAATATGGGAAAAGTGGCTCCGCAAAGACACGCCCCTGTTGTTCAATGGTGTCTATGAGCTGACCGGCGATCGACTGATGATCACCGGAACCTTTGACGACAACGCCTCTCCCGTTCGCCTCGAACTCACCCGACTCAGGAATCGCTGAAACGGATCTAAGCCGTTGTTTTTGCATGTCAACGGCGTGTTCATGCCGCGAAGCGGCACGGCCAGGCTGCTCGCCCTGCGCTGCATCGCAGCAAACGCCGCGACACGCCCGAGTGCCATGCTCCGCGAAGATCAGAGTGTCACCCTGGGTTGGCATGGGACAAGCCGGTGAAGTGGGCGCAGTCCGAAGTCAACCGGGCGGCAAGGTGAACGAGGCGCGCTCCGGCCGGGAGAGCGGCAGCGTGCGGTCCGCCAAGTAGGTCCGGGCTGGTCGGCTCGGGCTGTTCGGAGATAGTTGGCGGTTGTGGCTGGTCTTGTCGTGATTCTGCAGCATCGGCCTGGACGAGTACGCGTACGACATCGCCGAAGTCCGCGCACTGACGCGCCTGGACTTGCCCGACATCTCCGACGACGATCTGGAAGACGTCCTGCTCGTGGTCACCGAACTGGCGAGCAACGCCTTCGACCACGGTCAGCGTCCCCGCTGGATGCGCCTGTTCCCCACCCCTACGCCCTGTGTGGTGCGCTGCGGAGTGAACGACACCTCATCCGAACCGCCGGTGCTCGGTGAGTCCCGGCTCGGGGACTTCCGGGGCAGGGGCATGGCGCTGGTCGATCAGCTGGCCTCGTCCTGGGGCGTGGAGCACAACGACGGCCACAAGACCGTGTGGCCGAGTTCAAGTGCGAGCTCTCGGCGATCCTGCACTCCCCCGACCCCGACCACGATCGCGACGAGCACGCTGGCGGCAGCCTCGTCGAGCACCCGCTCGGGGACGGTGATCGCCACGTCGATGCGCACATCAGTGGCCAGCGCGTGGCTGATATCAGGCGCAGGACAACCAGGTAGGCGAACGAGTCGCCGTGCACGGCGGCGAAGGGGAACCACTGCTTGCATTCCGCGGCCATGTCGGTGCCCTCGTCCGCAGCCACCTTGCAGAAACCGGGCGAGAACGAGGCCAACCACAGCTGCAGGTCAGCAAAAGACACGCCGAGCTTGATCGTGACGCCGGACCACGCCTCGGTGCGCTCGGTCGCCAGCACCCCGTCCAGCAGGCTCATGTCCTGCGGCACGTTCCCGTCGAAGCGCAGCGTGACCTGGTGGCCGTTGCGGTCGGTCAGCAGGAACAGCCGCTCCTCGCGCGCCCTCACCCTGCATCGCGACGGGGCCGGCCACCTCGACCGAGATGCTCACCAGGTGGTCGCCCTCGCGGCGCAACGCGATGACGCGGGTGAATCCGTTCATCCGCAACGGGACGACGATCCGGCCACCTTCGGCCAGATGCTCCAGCCAGGCTGGCGCAAGGT
>JASLAV010000200.1 GCA_030146905.1 Lentzea sp.
GGACGGGCCGGCGTAGAGGCGGCGGACGCGGGCGATCTCGTCGTCGGTCAGCTGGCCTGCCAACGAACTGGGATCGAACTTGCACAGGCGCGGATCTTCGATCTGGCCGTCGACGAGGCCGTCCAGGCCGTCGCAGGCGGCCATCACCGCGTTGTGCAGCAGGAAGATCTTGTCGTTCGGGATGGTGTTGCGCGCGATCCACGCCTGGTAGCCGATCAGCGCGGTGTAGTAGGCGCCCGGTGCGGCCGCGATGACGCCGTCGAAGTCGCGCGGGTAGCGCTGGGCGAGCAGCAGGCCCTCGCGGCCGCCGTTGGAGCAGCCGCTGAAGTACGACTTCGACGGCGCCTTGCCGTAGAAGACGGAGATGATGTGCTTCGACACCTTCGACAACGCGTGCGGCGCGCGGAAGAAGTAGTCGTCGCGGGCCTTCTGGTCCGAAGCGGCCCACGTCGTGTCGAACGGGTTCTCCGGCGGGGCCTGGTGTCCGTCGTCGGTCGCGGCCACCGCGGCGTCACCGAAGGCGGGCCCGCAGCCGGACGGAAAGGCCGGATCGCCGATGGCCCCGCAGAATCCGCCACAGCCGTACTGGAGGTAGCGGCCCTGGTAGCCGCGCACCGGCAGCTTCAGCTGGAAGCCGATGCCCGGTTCGATCGTGCCGCGCACGTCGCAGAACTCCGTGGCACCAGTGACGACCGCGGCGGACGTGACGCGCGTGCGGGCGTCCGGCACGTCGAACGAACGCACCAGATCGGCGCACGAACGCGTTGGAGCAGTGGCGGCTGCGGGAGCGATTCCCGCCGCCACCGTTCCCAAGACGGTGAGTGATGTCAACAACTTGCGGAACATGGAGCGTCCTCCCCCTGTGTCGGACGTACAGGGGGAGTTTTCCAGCTAACTGACGTGCACGCGTGGCCTTCGAGTCGGATCCGACTCAGCCGAGCGGATGATTTCGCGTACGACCGGAGGCGTGTCGCCGCGGCCGAGGATGAGGTAGCGGAAGAGGTGCGCCAGCGGGTTTCCCTCCGACCACTCGAAGTGCGCGTGCGGGATCACGCCCGTCGAGTCGCGCAACGCCAGCAGGATCGCCGCGATCGCATTCGGCGAGGCGGGAGCGGAGGCGCGCAGGACGCGGTGGCCGTCCACCTCGACGCCGGACACGCACAGGACGTTGCTGAACGCCGACGGGTCGACGATGTCGATCTCCAGGAAGATCACGTCCGCGGATCCCGGCACCGGGTTCATGCCGCGCTGCTCGGCCTCCTTCTCGTCGTACTCCGCCTTGTCGCCGACCTGGCGGCGGTTCGCGATCAACGTGATCAGCCCGTCGTTCTCGATCGTGTCGGTGATGAACCGGCGGGCCTGCTCGTCGAACTTGATCCTGTCCACGCGCAGTTCGGTCGTGCGCGAGATGCGCGACCCCAGGGAGATCACCACGATGCCGACGATGAAACCGAACGAGATCGTGATGCCGTCCGGCTTCTCGATCACGTTCTCCACCAGCGCGTAGAGCAGCACCAGCGTCAGCACGACGAAGCCGACCGTCGCGCCGCGCTGCCTCTTGCGCCACGCCGACACCGTCACCGCGAACGAGCCGGACACCATCATCGCCAGGATCCCGGTGGCGTACGCGCCTGCCTGCGCGTTCACGTCGGCGTTGAAGATGACCGTGATGATGATGCAGATGACCGTGTAGACGATCACGACGGGACGGACCGCACGGCCCCATTCCGGCGCCATGCCGTAGGAGGGCAGGTAGCGCGGCACGATGTTGATCAGGCCGGCCATCGCGGACGCGCCGGCGAACCACAGGATCAGGATGCTGCTGATGTCGTAGACAGTGCCGAACGCCTCGCCGAGCAGCTCGTGCGCGAGGTAGGCGAGCGCACGGCCGTTCGCGGGGCCACCTGGCGCGAACTTCTCCTGCGGCACCAGCACCGTCGTGATGAACGACGTCGCGACCAGGTACACCGACATGATCAGCGCGGCGGTCGTCAACAGCTTGCGGGTGTTGCGCACCCGGCTGTCGAGGCGCTTCTCCGGCGTGTCACCGGACGCCGCGACCAGCGGCATCATGCTCACACCGGTCTCGAAGCCGGACAAACCGAGCACCAGCAACGGAAACGCCAGGATCGCCGGGCCGATGACGCCGAAGAACCCGTCACCGTGCGCGCCCAGCGCCGACACCCAGCGATCAAGCGCGTCCGGCGTCGCGAAGACGTCCACGAGCCCCACCACGGCCACGACGGCGTTCAACGCGAGGAACACCACCACCAGCGGGATCGCGACGCCCACGGCCTCGCTGAAGCCCATCAGGAACACGCCGCCGAGGATCACCAGCAGCACGATCGTCAGCAGGAGCTCGGTGCCGTGCAACGACTCCGGCACGTACGGGTTCTCCAGCGCGTGCACCGAGGCGTCGGCGGCGGACAGCGTGATCGTGATGATCCACGACGTCGCCACGAACCCCAGCAGCACCAGCACGAAGATCTTGCCGCGCCAGAACGGCAGCAGGTCCTCCAGCATCGCCACGGAACCCTGGCCGTGGGGGCTCTCCCGCGCCACCCGCCGGTACATCGGCAGCATGCCGAACAGCGTCAGCGCCACGATGAGCAACGTCGCCAGCGGGGACAGCGCACCAGCCGCCAGAGCGGCGATGCCGGGCAGGTACGACAGGGTGGAGAAGTAGTCGACGCCGGTGAGCGTCATGACCTTCCACCACGGGTGCGGCTTGGCGTGCGACTCGTGGCTCTCGGGCCCCGAAGGCGCCACCCGGTCCGCGAGCAACCACC
>JASLAV010001159.1 GCA_030146905.1 Lentzea sp.
GGCCGCTGTGCCCGCCTGAGGAACGTCGAGGCTGGATCAGCTTCGCCTCGTCCAGGCTGCGCAGCAACCCGGGCGCGGCGGTGGCCGTCATCGACTTGTCGGCCGCCGGCTGCGTGAAGAGGGGCCCGGCACCATTTCGGCGCCGGGCCCCTGGGGTTACGGGTTCACTTCCACCAACCGGTCCTGGGACCGGCTTGTCATGTCCGCGCCATCCGTACGAACTCCGGACAACGCGGGGATCGCATGTACGTGACCGGAAACCACCTTCCAATCGATCTGGAGTGCGGTACCCGCCCGGACGACTTACTCCGAGGCAGGCGATCCGATGGCGTGCAACCCTTCCCTTCTCTGTCGATCCGTACCTTGCCGGTACTGCTTCGGCGGCTCACCTCACCCACCGCCTGCGGCCACCGTGCCGGAACCCCTTCCACTGATCGGCTCCAGCGCGCCTGACCGGTGCTGCTTCCACTGCCGACCGTCGGACTCCGGGTCGTGCGAACTGCTGTCGAGCGTATTGCGGTTGTGCTCCCGGTACTACTTGTGCCGACGGTCCTCGGCTTCACCCCAGGGACCTTCTACCGCTGGTCCTGGCCGGTGAGGCCGTCCTGCTCCCAACTCGCGGGCAGTTCATCCTCTCCCGCGCCGATAGGACTTTCTCTTCTGTTCGACAAGGAGAACACTACACACACCGACGCACGAATGTCTACTCCAGCGATCACAGATTTCCTCGACCAGGCGGCCCAGGTGCACTACCTGGGGTGATGCGCGATCCGCATGGTCGGCCGCGTGCTCCCGGTCATCAAGACCTCCGCTGTCCCAGCCGGCCTGGAGGCGAACCGATCCTCGGGCGACGTCCGAGCGCCCCCGCCGAGGAGGCCAGTGGCATCCGGGCAGCGCAGGGGACAGCGCGAACCCTGCGTGGGGTCGACGCCACCGAGTTACCGGCAGGCGTGCCCGACAGGGTCAAGGCAAGGCTCTACGCGTTTGCCGACGTTGTTCGCCAAGGTGCTGCGCGGCGCCCATGAGGACCGGCTCTACCTGCCGGAACCGGCCCGCCAGGCCGCACCTCCCACCTCACCGGCTCCACCCCGAGTCCGTCGACGCGGATACCGGCGTTCGACGTCATGAAGCACACGCCGCCACCACTTCGTTCCACTGGACGAACTGGGCGCGGAGCCTGATGGAAGTCGCCCGTGCCGCCTCCGGTGATCACGCCCACCGGTCGTCTCCGACCGCGGTGTTCGCGCGAACGACTCAGACCAGTCGGACCTCGGCGCAGACAGTTTTCCGGTCGTCGTCACCCACATGTCCCCAGCCGACCGACAGCCGGTTGACCACGAGCAGGCCGCGGCCGTGTTCGGGTGCGTCCAACCTGCCCAGAACCGGCAGCAGGCTCGGGCTGCGGTGGATGGGCGACTGTCTGGCAGGTCGAGATCGACGCTCGTTCGCGGAAGATCGACAGTGTCCACTGCGCGCCCTCGGTGCCTGTGGCCCCACAAGGCACAGATACGGCATCTCACACCCGCTGACGGTTGGTCATCACTGCGGCGATACGTGCCTCGGGTTCGGTGTGGGGATCGAGGTCCTCGGGTACGTCGGGGCCATGGGTGCGGTCGAGCGGGTCGGCTCCAGGGCGCAGGACGACGGACGTGGGGGTGACCGCGGCCGGCTCGTGTTGAGCGTGGACCTGCCGGTGTCGCGAATGCCGTCACAAGAGTTGCGGCAGTGGGTGCGGGCGGCGTTGTACCGGGAAGACCGGGACTGCGCGGAGAAGGTCTGGTTGGTCCTCGCGGAGCTGACGGCCAACGCCCACGACCACGGACGGTCCCCGGTCGAGGTCAGGGTCTGGAGGTCGACGGCCTCGTCGGCGGTGCGGGTCGAGGTCCAGGACGCGTGCCGCGAGGTGCCCGTCCCGAAGGTCTCCCGGTGGGGCGGGACGCGCGGCTCCGGCTTGGTCCTCGTCGACGGGTTGGCGCGCCGGTGGGGAGTCGACGTCCATTCGACGGGCAAGACCGTGTGGGCCGAATGGTCCGCCATGCAGCCGGAGCCGGAGCCGGAGCCGGCGCGGTGGGCTGAGCCCTGACGCTCCGCCGGTCCAGCACCGACGGGTCCACCATCCGGAGTCCGGGAAGCAGGGCGGGTCCACCGGAGCCCCTCTCCCACCGCGGTGTGGTCGATTGGGCCGAGGTGCTCGACATCGGCCGCTACGACCCCGTTGACGCGGCCACCTCCCCCGGCTGGGCCGAGTCTGCGGGACCGTTCTCCACGCACCGACGCCTGGTGTCCGGGCCGATCGCGCCGGTGGTCTGGTTGAATCTTGCTGTGGCTGACGGGTATCCGAGGGTTCTGACGGATCGAGACGTCCTGGTCGTGCGTGACGGCGCGGAGCTGCGGGCGCCGATGCGCGCCTTCCTGGACGGGTACGACGGGCCGCACCCCCGCTACCGGATCGAGCTGGTGCTCCGGGGGGACCTGTTCACCGCTACGGGACCGGACATGTTCGAGGCGTTGCTGCGACTGCGGCGTCAGCTGGAGCCGTACGGGTACGCGGTGGCGGTGCAGGGTGCGCGGCGGGACGTGTGGCCGAGCGGCATGGCACGGGACATGGGTGGCGGCATGAAGGCACATGTGATGCGGCCGGGGCAGGACGCGACGCTGTCCGGCCTCGTACAGACCTTGGACGACGCGCCGGTTGACCTGCTCGGCACGATCGCCGAGCAAGAGAAGCACCGGGACTCCTGGCACGGCCGGCCCGCGGCGCATCAGGGCTCCCCGGCCGACAACACCTGCTGATCCACTGACATCCGGGCCCCGCCACCAGCCCTCGTGACGCCTTCGGAGGCCGGCCACCGGGTCACGGCTCGACCAGGCCACCAGCGGCAAGGCGCGCGTTGGCGGCACGAACGACTCCCTCGGCGAGTTCTCGCATCTCAGCCCTGATCGCGTCATCGTCGCGGTGCTCTGGCGACGTGTCGTCCCAGGCTTCCAGCGGCTGGAGCACCAGGCCGATCTCCTCCGCGTTGTCGCAGGACCACCACAAACCCCACAGCGAGCGTGCACCGTCTTCGGGCAGCAAGCCGCCGGAGATCATCCGGCGGGCGACGTCACGGGCGATCACCCAGGGAGCTTGCGATGCGTCGATCGGCTCAGCACCGAGTTCGGCGAGTGTCTGCCGAACGAGCGACGTCGCGTCGGCGAAGGTCAAGCGGGTCGGCGACTCGCCGGCCAACTCGAGCAACGCAGGGGTCTCGACACCGGCGACGAGCAGATCGCAGGCCAGCCAGACCGCCTCGTCGGGCCTGAGAAGGTCTGTGAGCAGGTCAGCGTTGAGCCGCAACACGCGTTCGCGCAGCTCGTCAGGCAGGTTGTCCACGGGCTTCATTGAAGCGCCCAGCCGCCACGGTCGTTACCGGATACTCGCAACAACTTGCCACATTGATGCCGTT
>JASLAV010001207.1 GCA_030146905.1 Lentzea sp.
GCGCGGGGTGGCACCCGGCCCGTTCTGACGCACGGCGTGCAGTCCGGTGACGTGACGTTCGACGGCGGGCTGGTGTGGACGCGGGCCGACCGGCCGTCGCGGATGCTGGTGCAGGTGTCGTCGGACCCGTCGTTCCGCCACGCGCGGACCGTGCGCGGGCCGTGGCTGACGCCGGAGACCGGCGGCACGGGCCGGGTGCGGCTGCGCGGCCTGCCGGGTGGGCGCGAGGTGCACTACCGCGTCGTCGCCGAGGACCTGGACGGCCGCACGCGCAGCGAGGCCGTGACGGGCAGCTTCCGCACCGCGCCGCTCGGCCATGGGAACGGGCACGGTGACGACGTGCGGTTCGTGTGGTCGGGTGACGTGGCCGGCCAGGGCTGGGGCAGCAACCCGGACCTGGGCGGCATGCCGATCTTCGGCGCGATGGCCGCCCGCCGGCCCGACTTCTTCATCAACAGCGGCGACACGGTGTACGCGGACGGTCCGCTGGCGGAGTCCGTGACGCTGCCCGACGGGCGGGTGTGGCGCAACGTCGTCACCCCGGAGAAGCTGAAGGTCGCCGAGACGCTGGACGAGTACCGCGGCCAGTTCGCCTACAACCTGCTCGACCCGCAGTACCGGTCGTTCGCCTCGCAGGTGCCGATGGTCGTGCAGTGGGATGACCACGAGGTGACCAACAACTGGTACCCGGGCGAGATCCTGACCTCGCCGGCGTACACCGAGAAGCGGGTGGACGTGCTGGCGGCACGCGCGTTCCGGGCGTTCCACGAGTGGCAGCCGATCGACCCGCGGCAGGCGGTGGACGGCCGGGTGTACCGGAAGTTCCGCCACGGCGCGCACGTCGAGGTGTTCGTGCTGGACATGCGGTCGTACAAGGACGCGAACACGTCGCCGCGCGACGGCCGGGGCGTCGTGCTGGGCGAGGCGCAGGCCCGCTGGCTGGTGGACTCGCTCGACCGCAGCCGGGCCACGTGGAAGATCATCGCGGCCGACCTGCCGATCGGGCTGACCGTGCCGGACGGGACGGACATCGAGGGCGTCGCCAACGGCCTGCCGGGCGCGCCGGGCGGTCGTGAGCACGAGCTCGCGTGGGTGCTGAGCGAGCTGAAGCGGCGGCGCGTGCGCAACACCGTGTGGCTGACGGCGGACGTCCACTACACGGCCGCGCACCACTACTCGCCGGAGCGCGCGTCGTTCCAGGACTTCGACCCGTTCTGGGAGTTCGTGTCGGGTCCGCTGAACGCCGGCGCGTTCGGCCCGAACACGCTGGACCCGACGTTCGGCCCGGAAGCGGTCTTCGTCAACGCCCCACCGGCCGCGAACACCACCCCGTTGGACGGTTTCCAGCACTTCGGCGAGGTGGAGGTGACGCGGGACGGCGAGCTGACCGTGTGGCTGCGCGACATCAAGGGCGCGTCGCTGTGGAGCAAGACCCTCCGACCCGAGAGGCGTTGACCTCGTACAACGGCTCAAGGCGGGCGCGGTCCTGCTGCGCTCGGCGTGTCACCGGTCAAGAGGTGAAACCACCTCGAGGAGAGGACTCACCTCATGACCCAGCTCGTCACTGCCCACGAACCGCCGGACGCGACCACGGTCGACGAGGTGTCCGGCACCCTGCACGCGTTCGACCCGGTGACCGGCAAGCTCCTGTGCCGGTCGGCTCTGCCGACGTGCTCGATCTGGGACGTGGAGGCCCCGGCCCCGGTCTCGGACATCCGGTACGGGGTCCTGGTCGACCTCCCGTGGCGGCTGGTTGCCACAGGACGGATCTGCCCGACGTGCAGGACCGTCGCGCCCGGCCGGTCGTGAGCAGGAAGTAGTTCCAACCGCACCGGCCCGCCCCCACTCGGGGCGGGCCGGTGACCAGGTGCGCATCGAAGCCCGACGTGTTCCGGTTCGACCAGGACCCGGCCACCCGCTGTCCCGATTGCGATGCCGTGGTCCGGCAGGAGTCGCGCCGGAGGTGAGAGCGATCCGGGCCGAGTTCGCCCTGGATGCGTCGACGGCCCACGCCTGCACCTCAGGCGGCCTCCTCGACGGCGGATCCTCCCGGGCTGCTCTGCTCCCAGGCCGAGCTGAACAGTGACAGCGCGAGGTCGTAGATCAAGCTGGACTGCCGGGCGGCGATGCAGGGCGAGTGACGACCGTGCTCCGACCCGCTGTACAACGTCAGGTACGCGACCTCGTTGGTGATGATCACCCGGTACCTGTTCGGCATGTTGTAGAAGCGCAGTGACACGTTGCCGTGGCGGCGGGCCGCGGCGGCCACGTAATTCGCGTTCACGCGGACCTGCTCGGCGAGGAACCCGGGCGCGAAAGCCGGGTCCGCGCGCCGCACGTCCTCCTCGCGCTTGGCCAGCCACGAGTGCGGGCTCGAACGCAGGTCGGGCAGCAGGACCTGCACGACCTGCTGCGGCCGCGTCCCGCCCGCCCAGACGGAGGTGAACGTGTCGCGGGTCAACTCGTTCCCGCGGCCTGCCAGCACGCGGATCCAGTGAGCTCTCGTCAGGTCACGTGCGAGATCCGGACTGGCGAGTTCCTGGCGCTGGTAGACGTGTTGCACGGGAAGTCCGGCGATGCGCGAGAGCAAAGCCGTCAACGATCGCCTGATGCGTTTGGAGAGCGCCCATCCGGACGCGACGGTGAGGCAGGTCGCGACCAGGGAACTGGCGATCGCCAAGATGAAGTCGACCATCCTGTCTCACCCGACCAGGTAGGGGATCAGATCGCGGAGGACGACGGCCGCGTTCCTGGACGCGACTCGGTGCGCTATGTCGTCCTTCTGCTCATCGGCGAGGTCGGAGATTCCTCGGACGACGACCCAGGACCGGCCCCCGGCCTCGTGGCAGAACTGCCCCAGCCCGTCGGACTCCATGTCCACGGCCAGCACCTTGTCGTTGAACTCCCTCAGGTATCGGCGCTCCGGGGCGTTGTGGGCGGCGATCACGACGTTGCCGGAGCCGATCAGGCCGGAGTGCGCCAGGAAGTCGTCGATCGTGGCCGGTTCTCCCCGTGTGGAGAAGAAGTCGTCGACGGCACGCCCGACACGCGCAGGGGCTTCCCAGTGGCGACCCCGGTGCTGCGTGCCGTGCGCGGTCTTCTTCTGCAGGTCGTAACCCACGACCTTGGTGGCGACCACGACGTCCCCGATGCGCTGTTGCGGATCGATCCCGCCCGCGATGCCCGCCAAGGCCAGCACTTCCGGTGAGAAGTGGTGGACCAGTCGCCGTGCCGCGTCCATGGCCGCGCCTTGTCCTTGACCGTGCGTCCGCACGGCCACGACGCGGGTGAACCGCGTGCCCGAGTAGAAGCCGTCGCGGAGCGGCGTCAGGTCGAGCACGTCGTGGACCGCCTGGGTTTCGGCCGGAGTCATGGTGATCACTCCGATGCTGTGGTCCTTTTTCCGTTTCTCCGGTGGACGTGGAGCCGCAGGGCCCACCGACGCTCCCGGGCCGATGGCGCTGCCGGTGATCGTATTTCCGCCGCCGGTCAGCATCGCGCCTTCGACGTTTATTCTCATGTTCATCCCGCATCTCCCGAGAGGCTGTCCGGAATTTTGGTTCCGGCCTGGTTCACCGTGGCGTCCGGGCCTATCGCCGAGCTGTCGATTTTGAGACTTCCCGTGCTGAACACGTTGGCGTTGATGATGGTGTTGACCTGTCGTTCGAACGAGGAGACGTCCATTCCCTTCAGCTTGAGGAACTCGACGATCGATTCGAACATCGAGTTGAGTATGAAGTTCTTGTTTTTTGCGATCTCTGGCGCGTCGAAGGCGATGTGCCGGTCCCGGCCCCTCATGTCCGACTCCTGGCGGATGCTGACGCGGGCGCCGATGACCGAATTCCGCCTCGAAACCAGGGTGCGGTCCTTCCTGGCGTACCAGGCGCGGACGACGACCCAGGGCGCTGTGCCGAGGCGCCACAACCGGTGGAGCTCGTGGGGAAGGTCCCGTAGTGCGCGGAAGGCTGAGCGGACGACTTCTCCGGCACCGTTCCGCCGGTACGCGTCAACCACCCGGAATTCCCTGGGCAGGCTCGTGAGCATGCCCAGGGCGAAGTCGATGTTCAGCGTGCGCGCCCTCATCGTCAGGTTCAAGAAGAGCGTAGTCACCACTTCGCCGGATCTGCTGATACCGATTTCCAGGTAGTGCTTGACCAGGCTGCTCGGGTCGTCGATGAGCTGTTCGACTTCGTCGGGGGTCGGCTCGTTGAGCAAGAGGTGTCGGACTGTCGCGACGTGCTCTTCCGCGATGAAGAGCCGATCTCGTACGTGCAAGCCGGGCAATCCCGGCCCTTCCTGGGAACTCCCCAGTTCGGTAGCCGCTTTTCGTAGGAAGCGTATGAGTTCGGGAGCGTCGAAACGCGGGTGATCGCTCGCGATGAACTCGGACTTCTTGGATTCGTCCCGCACCAGCTGGATCGACTGCTGGGGCCACCGGTGCACGAATCCGCTGCCCACGAAAGGGCTCGGGGTGCTCTGGCTGGAGTAGTGGTGGCCGTACACCACCAAAGTGCTCGACTGCTGTGCGTCGACTACTTCTGCTCGCTTGGACAGGCGGGTTGGCCGGAGGTTCGCCGTCTGGTGCAGCCGGTTCACGGCGAGTTGTCGCGTCACGCCCGCGACCACCGCGAGAGCGGCCGCCAGGAGCAGCGTCGTCATCGCCTGGGGCAGCGCGGCCGGCAGGGAGGACGACGTCAGCTCGGCGGTGATCGCCATCACGGCTGCGAGCAGTGCGCAGGTGCCCAGGTCCAGCCAGAACCGGCGCTTCTGCTCCCGCAACTCCTGCGCGTCGCCAGCCGACTCCGCCTTGGCCCGCCACCTGCGAGCCCACGATCGCCTCTGGAGCTTGAGGAGTTCCAGGAACGTGCGCGGCACGTCCGCCACCGATCGCATCGCCAAGATGACGCAGATGGCCAACACGGTCGCCATGACGTCGGTGCGCAACCCCGCCGCGAACAAAACGACCAGGCACAGCTGGTACGCGGTGCCCAACGCCCATGCGCGCCTGGCGTGCTCGACCACGGCGACGAGGTCGAACCCGTAGGACGGCGCGACCCTGTGCCGGCAGTCGTTGTGCACCTCGCGGATGACCCGGTCGCGGAACTCGCGGTTGAGGTAGACGCCGGCGCACAGGTGCCGGGTGGCCGTGCTCTGGCGGTCGTCGCGCACTCCGGCAGGAGTCGTCGCGTCTGTGCCCATCTCGCACCTCCGGGCTATAGGTCATCCTGACTATAAGTTCGGCCCGAGTTCAGGTCAATCCGACCATTAGGGGGTATGGTGAGGGGGTGATCAGGGATGTCGCCCCAGCTCGCCACGCCATCGACGTCGCGGTGACGGTGGACCTTGTGGTCTTCACCATCCGGGACGACAGGCTGCAGGTGTTGCTGGTGGAACGGGGGAAGGAGCCGTTCCTCGGCATGTCCGCACTGCCGGGTGGGTACGTCCGCGATGGCGAGACGCTGGACCACACCGCACTGCGTGAGCTGAACGAAGAGACCGGCCTCGACGGTCGGCGGCTGCACCTGGAGCAGCTGAAGACCTACGGTGATCCAGGGCGTGACCCGCGTGGCCGGGTGATCACGGTGGCGTACCTGGCTCTGGTGCCGAACCTCTCCACCCCGGTGGCCGGCACGGACGCCAGGGCCGCGCAGTGGGTTCCGGTGGACTCGGTCGACTTCGGCGAGCTCGCCTTCGACCACGCCATGATCTTGCGCGAGGCGCTCGAGCGGGCGCGTTCCCAGCTGGAGTACACGACCATCGCTGCCGCCTTCTGCGCCGAGCCGTTCAGCATCAGCGACCTCCGGCGCGTGTACGAGGTCGTGTGGGGGTTCCCGCTCGATCCGAGCAACTTCCGCCGGAAGGTCACGAGGGCGGAGGACTTCCTCATCCCCACGGGCCGGCGCAGCACCCCGGAGATCGGCCGACCTGCCGCGCTCTACCGCAGGGGAACGGCTCAACTGCTCTTCCCGCCGTTGATGCGTTCGGGCTGAGCGCAACGGGTTCCCCGGAAGGGGGGGCGGAAGGCGGTGTCAGTCGAACGCCGGCGGGTGGACCGCGCTCACGTGCGCCTCGTGCAACGCGAGCAAGTGCAACGCCTCCCTGCCCTGCCCTTTATGTCCGGTCGGTCGCAACGCGGTGCTGATGCGCATCTGGCGGAGCGTCCGGACTGTTGGGCCGCGCAAGAGTCTGCAAGTACTTGCAGCCGTCTGGGCCTTGTCCGGCCGTGATTGTCGTGGTTTCGTGCTCCCCGGCCCGGCGCTCCGCCGGGAAGGGGTTGCAAGAATTTGCGACAAGGAGGTCGCGATGCGTCGGGCCGTCGCCGCGCTCATCGCCCTGGCCGTTGTGCCGTTCGTGCCACCACCCACCGGCGCCGCGCCCGAAGTCCGCAGGCTCGCCGTCGGAGCCGTCACCGACATCGCCCCCGGCACCCGGGACGGTGACCGCGCGCTGGCGAAGGACGCGCTGCGGGCCGACCTGACCGGTGAGCGGTTCTACTTCGTGATGCCCGACCGGTTCGCCAACGGCGACCCGCGCAACGACCGCGGCGGCACCACCGAGACCGACCGCCTCAAGAGCGGCTACGACCCCGCCGACAAGGGCTTCTACCACGGCGGCGACCTCAAGGGCCTGCGCGACAAGATCGA
>JASLAV010001210.1 GCA_030146905.1 Lentzea sp.
TGCGCGGCGCGGTACTTCCTCGACGAGGTCCTCGGGCACTCCGCCGAGGGCTGCAACTACCTGCTCGCCGTCGACGTGGAGATGAACCCCGTCAGCGGCTTCGCGATGTCGAGCTGGGAGCGCGGGTACGGCGACTTCGTCATGAAGCCCGACGTCCGGACCCTGCGCAGGATCCCGTGGCAGGAGGGCACCGCTCTCGTCATGTGCGACGTCGTCTGGGAGAACGGCGATCCCGTCGTCGCCTCGCCCCGGCAGGTGCTGCGCAAGCAGCTCGACCGGCTGAGCGCGCTGGGGTTCGACGCGTACGTCGGCACCGAGCTGGAGTTCATCGTCTTCGACGACACCTACGAGCAGGCGTGGAACGCCGGCTACCGCAACCTCACGCCGTCCAACCAGTACAACGTGGACTACTCGTTGCTCGGCACCGCGCGCGTCGAGCCGTTGCTGCGGGCCATCCGCAACGGCATGACGGGCGCCGGCATGGTCGTCGAGTCGGCCAAGGGGGAGTGCAACCCCGGCCAGCACGAGATCGCCTTCCGCTACACGACGGCGCTGCGGACGTGCGACCAGCACGCCATCTACAAGAACGGCGCCAAGGAGATCGCGTCGCTGCAGGGCAAGTCGCTCACGTTCATGGCGAAGTACAACGAACGCGAGGGCAACTCCTGCCACATCCACCTGTCGCTGCGCTCCAAGGACGGTGAGCCGGTCTTCGCCGAGGGCCGGGGCATGTCGAAGCTCATGAAGCACTTCCTCGCGGGACAGCTGGCCGCGCTGCGGGAGTTCACGTACTTCCTCGCGCCGAACATCAACTCCTACAAGCGGTTCGTGCAGGGCTCCTTCGCGCCGACCGCGGTGGCGTGGGGCCACGACAACCGCACGTGCGCGTTACGAGTCGTCGGCCACGGCCAGTCCCTGCGCTTCGAGAACCGGGTGCCCGGTGGTGACGTGAACCCGTACCTCGCGGTGTCGGCGCTGATCGCGGCCGGTCTGCACGGCGTCGAGCAGGAGCTGGAGCTGGAGGACGAGTTCGTCGGCAACGCCTACGCCTCCGACCGCGCGACCGTCCCCACGACGTTGCGGGAGGCCGCGGACCTGCTGGCCGCCAGCGAGCTCGCGCGCGCCGCGTTCGGCGAGGAGGTCGTCGACCACTACCTGAACGCGGCCGAGGTCGAGCTGACCGCTTTCGACGCGGCGGTCACGGACTGGGAGAAGGTACGCGGGTTTGAGCGCCTCTGAGCCACTCATCGGGATCAGCACGTACCTGGAGCGCACGCGCTTCGGCCACTGGGACGTGGAAGCCGCGGTGCTCTACCGCGGTTACCTCGACTGCGTGGTCGAGGCGGGCGCCACGCCGGTCATGCTGCCGCCGGTCGCCACCTGGACCGCGGAGAGGATCTCGTTCCTGGACGGGCTGGTGATCGCGGGTGGCGCGGACATCGACCCCGCCACCTACGGCGCCGAGCGGCACGAGAAGACCGGTGAGCCGCGCCGCGACCGCGACGAGGCGGAGTTCGCGCTCGTCGAGGCCGCGCTGAAGCTCGACCTGCCGGTGCTCGGCGTGTGCCGCGGCATGCAGGTGCTCAACGTGGCGCTGGGCGGCACGCTGCACCAGCACGTCGAGGGCCACAACCCGGCGCCGGGCGTCTTCGAGCACACCGACGTCGAGGTCTCGCCGGACACGCGGCTGCACGCGATCCTCGGCGACCGCACGAACGTCCAGTGCCACCACCACCAGTCGCTGGACCGGGTCGCGGACGGCCTGCGGGTCACGGCCCAGGCGCCCGACGGCACCGTCGAGGCCGTCGAGCTGGAGGCCGCGCGGTTCGTCGTCGGCGTGCAGTCCCACCCGGAGCAGGACATCGAAGACCTGAGGCTGTTCCAGGCCCTCGTGGCCGCCGCCCGAGAGTTCGCAGGGAGAAGAGCGTGACCTTCGACGTCATCAACCCGGCCACCGAGAAGGTTGTGCGGTCCGTGCCGCACACCACCCTCGGCGACACGGACGCGGCGATCGGCCGGGCGCAGAACGCGTTCGAGACCTGGCGGAACGTCGCACCGGGCGATCGGGCCCGGCTGCTGCGGAAGTTCGCCGAGGTCGTCGACTCGCACAACGAGGAGCTGGCACGGCTGGAGGTCGAGAACTCCGGGCACACCATCGGCAACGCGCGGTGGGAGGCCGGCAACGTCCGCGACGTGCTGCAGTACTACTCCGCGGCGCCGGAACGGTTGTTCGGCAAGCAGATCCCGGTGTCCGGCGGGCTCGACGTCACGTTCCACGAACCGCTCGGCGTCGTCGGCGTGATCGTGCCGTGGAACTTCCCGATGCCCATCGCGGGCTGGGGGTTCGCGCCCGCTCTGGCCGCGGGCAACACGGTCGTGCTCAAACCGGCCGAGGTGACGCCGCTGACCGCGATCCGGCTCGGCGAGCTCGCGCTGGAGGCGGGCATCCCTGAGGGCGTGTTCCAGGTGCTGCCGGGCAAGGGCAGCGTCGTCGGGAACCGGTTCGTCACGCACCCGCTGGTGCGCAAGGTGGTCTTCACCGGTTCGACCGAGGTCGGCAAGCGGATCATGGCCGGCTGCGCGGACCAGGTGAAGCGGGTGACGCTGGAGCTGGGCGGCAAGTCGGCGAACATCGTCTTCGCGGACTCCGACCTGGAGAAGGCGGCGGCCACCGCGCCGTACGGGGTGTTCGACAACGCGGGGCAGGACTGCTGCGCCCGGTCGCGGATCCTCGTGCAGGCGAGCGTCTACGACAGGTTCATGGAACTGCTGGAGCCCGCGGTCAAGGCTGTGAAGGTCGGTGAACCGGGTGACGAGGCGACCGAGATGGGGCCGCTGATCTCCGCGTCGCACCTCGGCAAGGTCGCGTCGTACGTCCCGGACGACTCCCACGTCGCGTTCCGGGGCAGCGCGCCGGACGGTCCCGGTTTCTGGTTCCCTCCCACCGTCCTCACGCCTCCCGCCCGCCACGTGACCGTCACCGAGGAGATCTTCGGACCGGTCGTCGTCGTGCTGCCGTTCACCGACGAGGCCGACGCGATCAGGATCGCGAACGACTCCGAGTACGGCCTGTCCGGTTCCATCTGGACGAACGATGTCGGCCGCGCGATCAGGGTGTCGCGGGCGGTCGAGGCCGGCAACCTCTCGGTGAACTCCCACTCGTCGGTCCGCTACTGGACGCCGTTCGGCGGTGTGAAGCAGTCCGGTCTCGGCCGCGAGCTCGGACCGGACGCGCTCGACGCGTTCACCGAGGTCAAGAACGTCTTCATCGCAACCTGAGCAAGGAGAACAAGAGATGGTGCAGCGACTCGAGGGCCGGGTGGCCGTCGTGACGGGTGGCGGTAGCGGCATCGGGCTGGCGACCGTGCGCAGGTTCGCGAGCGAGGGGGCGAAGGTCGTCGTCGCCGACCTCGACCCGGCGACGGGCAAGGCGGCCGCAGACGAGGTGGGAGGCCTGTTCGCCGCCACCGACGTGACCGACGAGGAGCAGGTGAAGGCGCTCTTCCAGACCACTGTGGACACCTACGGCAAGCTGGACATCGCCTTCAACAACGCCGGTATCTCGCCGCCCGACGACGACTCGATCCTCACGACGGGCATCGAGGCGTGGGAACGCGTGCAGAAGGTGAACCTCACGTCGGTCTACCTGTGTTGCAAGTACGCCATTCCGCACATGCAGGCCAACGGCAAGGGCTCGATCATCAACACCGCGTCGTTCGT
>JASLAV010000248.1 GCA_030146905.1 Lentzea sp.
CGACGAGATCACCGCACTGGTCACCGAGATCCGGCGGCCGCTGAGAGTGCTCCTGGATCCCGCGACCGGTCGCAGGGGTGTTCAACGGGTACCGGCCCCCGGATCGGGGGCCGACGGCCACGAGGCGGCAACCGGGAGCGCACAGCTCCAGGGTGTGCTCCCTGCCATCTATCCCGAATGGCTTGGCAGTAGCGAGTTCTGCGCGGCACACCACACACGGTTCCCCTATGTCGCCGGTGAGATGTCGACCGGCATCGCCACCTCGGAGATGGTCCAGAAGCTGGCCGAGGCCGGTCTCATGGGTCTCTTCGGCGCCGGTGGCTTGTCCGAGCGGGTGCTCCGGGACGCCGTGCAGCATCTGGAACGGTCGCTGCGCGGCCGGCACAACTGGGGCGTCAACCTCATCCACTCCCCCAACGAACCCGCCGCTGAGACGCGGACCGCGCGCCTGCTCGTCGAACTGGACGTCCCGGCGGTGTCGGCTTCGGCCTACATGGACCTCACACCGCCTCTCGTGCTCTGCATGGCGCGCGGCCTGCGCACCGACAGGACAGGACGTGTGCTCCGTCCGCGCCGGGTGCTGGCGAAGGTGTCGCGACCGGAGACGGCCGAGAAGTTCATGTCCCCACCGCCCGATTCGCTGCTTCGCGGGCTCGTGGCGAGCGGCGAGCTGTCGGCTGAGGAGGCGGCGCTGGCCGCCCGCATCCCCGTGGCCGAGGACGTCACCGTCGAGGCCGACAGCGGAGGGCACACGGACAACCGCCCGTTGGGTGTCACGCTGCCGGCGATCCGCTCGCTCCGGGATCGGATCGCCGGGTCCGTCCGGATCGGTGCCGCGGGTGGGCTCGGTACCCCGGCGGCTGTCGCCGCCGCGTTCGCTCTCGGTGCCGACTACGTTCTCACCGGTTCGGTGAACCAGGCCGCGGTCGAGTCTGGAATGTCCGCGGAGGGCCGGGAGATGCTCGCCCAGGCCGACATCACCGACACAGCCATGGCCCCGGCCGCCGACATGTTCGAGATGGGCGTTCGGCTCCAGGTGCTGCGGCGCGGAACCATGTTCGCGAGCCGGGCAAGTCAACTGTACGAGCTGTACCAGGCCTACGGGTCGCTGGAGGAAATCCCCGCGCCGCGACGGGAGCTGTTGGCAGAGCAGGTCTTCCGGGCACCGATCGAGACGATCTGGGCGCAGACGGCTCGGTTCTGGGCCGACCGGGACCCCGTGCAGCTGGAGCGGGCGGAGCGGGACGCCAAGCACCGGATGGCGCTGGTGTTCCGCTGGTACCTGGGCAGATCCAGCCGGTGGGCCATCACCGGCGACACCGGCCGCAAGGCCGATTACCAGATCTGGTGCGGTCCTGCCATGGGTGCCTTCAACCGGTGGGCGGCGGGCACTTTCCTCGCCGCGTCCGAACACCGGACGGTCGTGCAGATCGCGCTCAACCTGCTGGAGGGGGCTGCGGTGATCACCCGGGCTCACCAGGCTCGCACGTGCGGGCTCCCGGTCGGTCCGGACGCTTTCCGGTTCGTTCCCAGGGAGCTCGCCGAGAGCAGGTGGGCCCGGTGACCCCTCGCCGAACGTCCGACGTGCCCGTGCAGGAACCGATCGCGGTCGTGGGTGTCAGCGCGCTCATGCCTGGTTCCGCTGACAGCGAAGGCTTCTGGCGCACGGTGGTCCAGGGCCGCGATCTCGTCACCGACGTTCCCCGGACCCATTGGCTGGCCTCCGACTACTACGACCCGGACCCTTCCGTTCCGGACAAGACCTACGGCTGCCGGGGAGCCTTCCTGGACCCCGTGGACTTCGACCCGCTGGTGTACGGGTTGCCGCCCAGCGCCATGCCCGCCACCGACACCTCCCAGCTGCTCACCCTGATCGCGGCGCAGCGGCTCCTGGACGACATCGCGCGGCACGGCCCGTCCGAGTACGACCGCGAGCGGGTGAGCGTCATCCTCGGCACCGGGCCGCTGGAGCTGCTGAGCACGATGGCCAACCGGATGCAGCGTCCGGTGTGGACGAAGGCGCTCCGGGAGGCCGGGCTGCCAGAGCACCAGGTGGACGCCATCTGCGAGCGCATCGCCGAGCACTACGTCCCGTGGCAGGAGGCCACTCTGCCGGGACTGCTCAGCAACGTCGTCGCCGGACGTGTGGCCAACCGGTTCGACTTCCACGGCACCAACTACGTCACGGACGCCGCCTGCGCCGGTTCGCTCGCCGCCGTGTCCGCGGCGGTCAACGAACTGCGGCTGCGGCAGGCCGACATGGTGATCACCGGCGGCGTGGACACGCTCAACGACGCCGTCTGGTACACCAGCTTCAGCAAAACGCCCGCCCTGTCACGCACCGGCGACTGCCGGCCCTTCTCGGCCGACTCCGACGGCATGGTCCTCGGCGAGGGCATCGTGTTGTTCGCGCTCAAGAGATTGGTGGACGCTGAGCGCGACCACGACGCGGTCTACGCCGTCATCCGCGGCGTGGGCACGTCCTCCGACGGGCGTGGCACGGCCATCTACACCCCGCTGCCGGAGGGGCAGGTCCGTGCACTCCGACGGGCGTACCAGGCTTCGGGGTACTCGCCGGACACCGTCGAACTCGTGGAGGCGCACGGTACCGGGACCGCTGCCGGTGACGCTGCCGAAGTGGCGGCTCTGCGCGAGGTCTTCGCCGAGGCTTCTCCTTCGTCCCCGCCATGGTGCGCGCTGGGCTCCTTGAAGTCGCAGTTCGGGCACACCAAGTCGACGGCCGGCGCCGCCGGGCTGCTGAAGGCGGTGCTCGCCCTGCACCACAAGGTGCTCCCGCCCACCATCAAGGTGACGCGCCCGAATCCCCGGCTGGGCCTGACCGAC
Source organism: Lentzea sp. (assembly GCA_030146905.1). Next base: position 2,845 of record JASLAV010000248.1, read on the forward strand.
AGCCCGTTCCACCTCAACACCGTCACCCGGCCGTGGATCCGGGGTTCGGCCCACCCGCGCCGCGCGTCGGTGTCCAGCTTCGGCTTCGGTGGCACCAACTTCCACGTGACCGTCGAGGAACACATACCCCGCAACGGCAGCCGCCGGACGTACCGGACGCGCACGGCCGCCTCGGAGCTGGTCGTCTTGGCCGGGGCCTCTCCGCGGGACCTGCTCGAGAGCTGCCGAGCCGTGGCCGAGGACCGGCGACCGCTGTCCGTGATCGCCCGTGAATCCCAGGAGAAGCTCGCTGTCCGCGTGCTCGACCGGCGGCTCGCGATCGTGGCCACCGACAACGAAGAGCTGAGGCGCAGGACGGAGCAGGCCGTCGCTCGCGTTCGCGATGCCCCGGAGACGCCGTTCAGCACCCCGGACGGCACGCACTACGGCACCGGCTCGCCCGGCGAGGGACGCATCGCGTTCCTCTTCCCCGGGCAGGGAAGCCAGTACGTGGGCATGGGCGCGGACCTCGCCATGCACGTCCCACAGGCCCGCCTGCTGTGGGACCGGCTCGCGGACGCCGAGATGGACGACCGTCCACTGCACAGGGTCGTGTTCCCCGTGACGGCCTTCAGCGACGAGGAAAGGGAAACGCAGACCGCGCGGCTGACTGCGACCGAATGGGCGCAGCCCGCAGTGGCCGCGCACAGCATGGCGCTGCTGGCCGTCCTGGACGCCCTCGGCATCCGCCCGGACTGCGTCGCCGGCCACAGTCTGGGCGAACTGACCGCCCTGCACGCTGCCGGAGTCCTCGGTGACAACTCCCTGCTACGACTGGCGCGACGGCGCGGTGAGCTGATGCGCGACGCCGCATGCGAACCCGGCGGCATGCTCGCCGTGCACGCGACAGTCCAGGACGTCGATCACGCGATCCGTACTGTCGGTGCCCCAGACCTGTGGACTGCCAACCACAACGCTCCCGAGCAGGTGGTCGTCTCCGGTGGGCGCCAGTCCCTCACTGCGCTGGCCCGCTGGCTGGAGGAACGGGGCGTCCGTGCGCGACCGCTGAAGGTGTCGGCGGCCTTCCACAGCCCGCTCGTCCAGGACGCGGCCGGTCCGTTGCACAGCTACCTGCGCCAGCTCGAGTTCACGGCGCCGAAGGTCCCGGTCTACGCGAACTCCGACGCCGCCGTGTACCCCTGCGCCTCTACCGGGATCGCCGATCGGATCGCCCGTCAACTGGTGTCCCCGGTGCGGTTCGCCGACCAGGTCGCCGCGATGTACGACGACGGTGTCCGGACGTTCGTCGAGGTCGGCCCCGGCTCGGTCCTGACCGGGCTGGTGCGCGCGAACCTCGGACACCGCGACCACACAGCGATCTCATTGGACCAGCAGGGCAAGAACGGCCTCACCGCGCTGCACAACGGCATCGCCGGCCTCGTTGCCCGGGGCGTACCGGTGAACTTCGCGCCGCTGTGGGAGGACCACGCGCCGCAACCACTGCCCGCCACGTCCAAATCCCCCGCCACGGTCCTGATCACAGGCACCAACCACGGCAAGCCCTATCCGCCCGCCGACGCCACACGCTCACCGGAGGTGCCACCCGTTATGCCGCAGCCAGCACACGGGCCGATGGAACGACGGCCGGAACCAGACCAGACCCCGACCGTGCACAGGCCAGCCGACCGGTGGGAGACCATCCTGGAGGTGCACCGGCTGGCAGCCGCCACGCACGCCTCCTACCAGCGCGCGATGGCCGACACCCACCTCGCCTACCTGTCGGCTGTCGAAAGGTCGCTGAACCACCCGGGAGGCACCGCGGCGCCGGATCGAATCACCGCCCGTGCGACCACGACCGATGACGTCGTGGCGAACGGCGCGGCCCGCAACGGGTCTCGCGGCGACACTCCCCCTGCAGTCGCGCCGGTCATCCCGCTGATGGAGCCGGCGCCCATGGAACCGCCGCCCGGCCTGGCCGACGTCCACCGCCTGACGGCGCAAGCCCCCGTCATCGAACCCTACGAGCCTGTGCGGCACGGCAGCAACGGCAGCACGGCCACCAGTTCCGACCGAGCCCCGGTGAGCAAGCCCGTGCCGGCCGAGCCGGTTCCGCCTGCCACAACGGCTACCAGGGGCGACTCCGCGAGCGAGGACCTCACCGCACTGACTCTGCAGGTCGTCGCGGACAAGACCGGATACCCGGTGGAGATCCTGCGGCCGGAGATGCACCTGCAGGCGGACCTGGGCGTCGACTCGATCAAACGGGTCGAGGTGCTGTCGGCCCTGCGCGACCGCGTCGAAGGCCTCCCGACGCTCGACGCGGCCGAACTCGGCCGCCTCCAGACGATCGGGGAGATCGCCGAGCGGCTGGCGGCGGAGGTGAGTGGGTGACCACAGCACGCGCGGAGGCACTGCCCGCCGGGGGATGGCGAACTACCCGGCTCGTACGCCACTCCGTGCGCGAAGTCCCTGCCGTGCAGTCCGGTCTGATGCCGTCGTGTCTTGGTCGAGGGTGCCTGCTCATCACCGATGACGGCCGCGGCGTGGCAGCGGCGCTCGCTGAGAGGCTCACCGCGCGGGGTATCGAGGCCGCAGTCACCCGCGACGTGCCGCCGGAGGCGGACGGCGTGGTGTTCCTCGGTGGGCTGCGGGAGGTTGCTGATCCGGAGGACGCCATCGCGGTCAACCGAGACGCCTTCACGGCCGCTCGCACCGTGGCCGCCCGGTTCACTCAGCAGGGCGGGCTGTTCGTCACCGTCCAGGACACCGGCGGGGACTTCGGTCTCAGCGGACGGCAGGGTGATCGGGCGTGGCTCGGCGGCCTGGCGGCGCTGGCCCGCACACTCGCCAAGGAATGGCCGGAGGCTGCGGTCAAGGCGATCGACTGCGAGTGCGCCGGCCGCGACACAGGCCGGATCGCCGACGCGCTCGCCGACGAGTTGTGCCACGGCGGCACCCTGCTGGACGTGGGCCTGCACGCGGACGGGCGGCGCACGACCCTCGCCGTCGAGGCCGAACCAGCGCCTTCACCGGTGCGGCGGTGGCGGACCAGTGCGCGGCAGCCGGTCATCGGCCCGGAGTCGGTCGTCGTGGCGACGGGTGGAGCGCGCGGCATCACCGCCGCCGCCATGCGTGCGCTGGCGGCGGCCCACCACCCCCGCATTGTCCTCATCGGACGGACACCGCTGGTCGACGAGCCCTCGCTGCTCCGTGCCGCGAGCGATGAGAAGGCCCTCAAGCACGCGATCGTGACTGATCGCCTGCGCGATGACGGTCCAATGCCGACACCGTCCGAGGTCGGTGCATTGGCGCAAAGAGTTCTCGCCGCGCGTGAGGTGCGCAGCACCATAGGGGCACTGACCGATGCGGGCAGCCTTGTCCGGTACCTGCCGGTGGACGTCTGCGACACGGCGGGGCTCAGCGAGGCACTGTCCCAGGTCCGCCGGGAGTGGGGACCGGTGACCGGCCTCGTGCACGGTGCGGGCATCTTGGCCGACAGACCCGTGGAGGCCAAGACAGCGGAAGTGTTCAACCGGGTCTTCGACGTCAAGGTCAGAGGGCTGCGGTCGCTGCTGGCCGCCACCGCCGAAGACCCCCTGTCGTTCGTGTACCTGTTCTCGTCGGTGGCCGCGCAGTTCGGCAACGTGGGGCAGAGCGACTACGCCATGGCCAACGAGGTGCTGTTCCAGGTGGCGGCGGCCGAGTCGGCGCGGCGCCCGCAGCGCCCGGTGACCGCGATCGGCTGGGGCCCGTGGCAGGCGGGGATGGTCACGTCCGAGTTGGCTGGGCACTTCCGGGACAGCGGCGTCGGCCTGGTTCCGGTCGAGGAGGGCGGACGTGCCGTCGTGGCGACGCTGGGCGCGATCACACCCGGCCGGCGCATCCTCCTCTCGGCCGACAGCGACCGGGTCCTGCCCAGTGCCCGCAGGAACCGGCAAGCGGTCATCCAGTTCGGAATGGACGATCAGCCCCAGTTGCGCGACCACAGCATCAACGGGGTCGCTGTGGTGCCGGTGGTGTTCACCCTCGACCGGTTGGTGGCGGCGGCCCGGGAGCTCGACCCGGCGCGCCGGGAGGTCGCTCTCGCCGAGTTCCGGGTGTTCCGGCGGTTGACCGTGCAACCCGGCCAGACACGCCGCCTCACGCTCGGTGTGGACGATCGACAGGGCTCGGAGCTGAGGATTTGCGACGAAGACGGCAGACCCTGCCAGGCGGCGCGAGTGACGACCGCAGCGTCCGGAGAGCGGTACACCGACTGGTCGCCACTCGACCGGCCGGAACCGTTCGGGTACGCCGACCCGTATGACAGCGACGCCCTCTTCCACGGGCCGTTGTTCCGTTCGCTCAAGGCGGTCGACGGTATATCGGCTCAGGGCGCTGACGGGACGGTCGCCGGTGTGCGGGAGCGGGGATGGCCCGGCCGGTACGCACACACCGACCCCGCCGCCGTGGACGCCGCGCTGCAGCTCGGTGTGCTGTGGGCCGAGCGCGTCCTGCAGGTCGCGACCCTGCCGATGGCGGTGGGGTTCATCCGGCTTCGCACGAGCGGAGCGCTGACGCAGCCTGTCCGCTGCGTGGTGCGGGGCCGCCACATCGGCAGTGATCACGTCGTGTGCGACATCGCGTTGCTGGACCCGGGCGGCCGGGCGCGGATGGAGCTGCTCGGAGTCAGCCTGGTCCGCCGTCCCTGAGACCTGCTCCTCCTCGCCCGTAGCCCCATCAACTCGGCACCATCCACCCGACGTCGGGGAGTAGTCATGTTCGAGCCCATCGCCATTGTGGGACGCGGGTGCGTCCTGCCCTCGGCGCTGAGCCCAGATGCCTTGTGGGACAACGTCATCGCCAAACGGGTCAGCCTGGACACCCGGCCCGTGGATCACTGGCGCCTCGGCCACCACGTCGTGGGCGACCCCTTCACCGAGGCCGTCTCCGGGCTCGGTGGACACGTTCGCGGTTTCGGCGAGGTGTGGGATCCAGCCGGGTTCTTCGTGGATCCGCAGGACATCGGCTCGCTGGACCCGCTGTTCCACTGGACGATGCACTGCGGGCGGGCGGCACTGCGCGAGGCCGGGCTGGCTGGGCCGGGGGTTCACGAGCCGCTGCCCCGAGCCGGGCTGGTCCTCGGTGTCCTCGGCTACCCGTCGCCCGGGATGAGCCGGTTCGCCGAACAGACCTGGGCACGTGACCTGCCCGACCGGTTGCGGCGAGCAGTGGCCGGCGGCCGCGACGAGGACCCGCGCAACAGGTTCTCCTGCGGACTGGCCGCACATCTGACGGCCCGCGCGCTCGGTCTCGGCGGTGGCTCGCTCGCGCTGGACGCCGCCTGTGCGTCCTCCCTGTACGCCATCAAGATCGCCGTGGATCGGCTGCACGACGGGGTCGCCGACCTGATGCTGGCCGCCGCGGTCAACCACGCGGACGATCTCTTCCTGCACGCCGGGTTCGGCGTCCTCGGCGCGATCAGCCGCACCGGGCGAAGCCGGCCGTTCGCCCGCACCGCTGACGGACTGGTGCCCGCCGAGGGGGCCGCGGCCGTGGCATTGATGCGGCTGGCCGACGCCGACCGCGCCGGTATCCCGGTTCTCGCGGTGATCCGCGGAATGGGGCTGTCCAACGCAGGACGCGGGGAGGGCCTGCTCGCGCCATGCCAGGAGAGCCAGGAACGCGCGATCCTGGCCGCCTACCAGGCTGCCCGGTTGGATCCCAGCTCGGTGAGCCTGCTTGAGTGCCACGCCACGGGAACCCCTCTCGGCGACGCCGTCGAGCTCCGCGGCGCGGCGAAGGTCTTCGCCGGGGTCGGCGACCTGCCTGTGGGATCGGTCAAGTCGAACCTGGGCCACCCGGTGACGGTCGCCGGGCTGGCGGGCCTGCTGAAGCTGATCGGTGCGATGCACGCCGGCATCCGCCCGGCCACTCTGGGCGCCGACGACCCGACCGAGGCGGCCGCCGGGACGGCGCTGCGCCCGCTCGTCGAGCACGAGCCGTGGGAAGGCGAGCGCCGGGCGGGCCTCAGCACCTTCGGGTTCGGCGGTAACAACGCCCATCTGGTGCTCGACGCCCCGCCATCGGCGGAATCTGCCGGCTCCGCCCGATCGGTCCGCTCACCAGAGGTCCCGGATGCCCCGCGTTCCCCGGATGACGAGGTGGCCATCGTGGCCATCGGCGCACGGGTCGGCACCGGCGCGAGCGTGCGCGACCTCGCCGACGGCCTCTTCGGGGAACAAGCGCCGGCGGCACGGCGGGAGTCGGTCGAGACACCGCTGCTCGGTCTGCGCTTCCCGCCTGCCGACCTCGATCAGGCCCTGGCGCAACAGCTGCTGGTTCTCGACGCGGCGCGGGAGGCGCTGGCCGGGCAGGACCTGCCGCGCGAACGCACGATGGTCCTGGTCGGCATGGGTTGTGACCCCGAGGTGGTGCGCTACACGGCACGCTGGCGAGCCCCTTCGTGGCTGGCCGATGCCGGAGCCGCCGAGCAGGCCGTCCGCGATCCGGCCGCCCGGGACGCGTTCGCGCCGCCGCTCACCGCGGCCGGCGTTCTCGGGACCATGCCCAACATCGTCACCAACCGCCTGAACTCGCAGTTCGACCTGTCCGGGCCGAGTTATTCGGTCTTCGCGGAGGAGGCGTCCGGCTTGGCGGCGCTGGCGATCGGGTGCCGGGCGTTGCGCGCGGGCGAGGCGGACGCGGTGCTGGTCGGAGCGGTCGACATGGCGTGCGAAGCGGTGCACGAGGCAGCTGTCCGTGCCCTCGGTCGCGGTCACCGGACAGGCGATGCCGCGGTGGCCCTGCTGCTGCGGCGCCGGGCGGATGCTGAACAGGACGGTGCCGAGGTCATAGCGCTGGTCGACGACGACTTCCTCGGTGAGGAGCCGGGTCTGCGAATCGGGCCGGGCGGACCCGGCGCCGTGCCCGGCTTCGATCCGGTGGACCGGTTCGGCAGCGCACACGCCGCTGAGGGACTCGTCGCGGTCGCCACCGCGGCGCTCGCGGTTCGGCATCGTGCGGTGCCACGTCCGGCAGGCCCGGCAGACCCGATGCTGTGCGTGCCGATCGTGGAGGCCACCGCTGTCCCGCTCGGTGCCACTGCCACCAGCGTGCGGGTTCGTGGAGTGGCACCCGTGCCGTGGACGGCTGGTGGCTACGCGGTGCACGTGTTCGGTGGCCGGGACCGGCAGGAGCTCGCCGAGGCGCTGCGCACCGGACGCCCCGGCGACGCCGGGCCGTGCCGGCTGGCCGTGGTCGAACGGCCAGGAGACGACCTGGCGCAGCGCCGGGAGGAATCCCACCGGTGGCTCACCGGCCAGGGCGGACAGCCCGCGGCGGTGGCCCTGAGAGACCGGCCTGTCGGCGGAGACGTCGCGTTCGTCTACACCAACGGATCGGCCGGCTACCCGCAGATGGGCCGATCGCTCATGCTGGCCTTCCCCGACCTCGTCGACGAGATCAGGCAGCGGTGCGGTGACCTCGCGCGGC
>JASLAV010000012.1 GCA_030146905.1 Lentzea sp.
CGCTCGTGGGTGTTCGCGCGCTCGTACGCCGAGGAGCGCGCGATCCTGCTCCAGCACCCCGAACTGCTGTCGACGGACGCCGACGTCGCCGTCACCGAGGCGTTGTACGGGACGAGCCTGATCGAGGCGCAGGTCATCCAGTCTCGCCGGACCACCGCGCAGCAGCAGGGCGTGACGCTCGCGTACCGGCCGTGGCTGCTGGCCAGCCTCGCTGACGAGTTCGTCGACGCCACGCCCGCACGTCGCCGCGAGCTGCTCGCCATGCGACGCGAAGAGCTGCTGGACAAGGAAGTCCTGAAGAACGTCCGTGACAACCGGCCCGTGCACGCGTTGCTGCTGCTGTCCGACAAGAACACCGATGTGGTGCATCTCGTGCTGGAAGCGCTGGAAGATCCCGCGCGGGTCAGCGAGATCCTGCGTGAACTGGTGGCGTCCGCTTCTCCGCAGGCGCTCACCCAGGCCGTGACGGCGTTGGAGCCACACGCGCTGGCGGCGCTCTACAAGGCGGTCGCGCGCGCTCGTGCCGGTGACATGCGGTTGGCGTTGCCGTCGCCGGACCAGCGCATGACGTGGATCCACGAGCTGACCTACCTGGTGCCGGCGGACCTCCAGCTGCTCACCCTCATCCGCAAGCTCGCCGAGGAGTCCTGATGAGCGATCTCGTCGTAGTCCTGCCCGGCATCCTCGGCAGCACGCTGCGCGACGGCGACGGCATGGTGTGGGAGGTGTCGGGCAGGGCCGCGTTGCGCGCGGTGCTGTCGCTGGGACGCGACCTCCAGCGGCTGAGGCTGCCCGCCGGCATCGGCGACGAGCACCCCGGTGACGGCATCGAACCCGTGGCGCTGATGGCGGACCTGCACGTCATCCCCGGCATCTGGACGCCGCTCAAGGGCTACGACCGGGTGACCAGGAGGCTGAACTCGCTCGGCTACACCGTCGAGAAGGGCAACCTGCTGCTGTTCGCCTACGACTGGCGGTTGTCGAACCGCTACAACGGCGCGCTGCTCGCCAGGCGTGTGGACGAGGCGCTGGACCGGATCGGCCAGGACGCCGAGGTCAGTTTCGTCTGCCACTCCATGGGTGGGCTGGTCGCGCGGTGGTGCGTCGAGCAGTGCGGGATGGCCGAGCGCACCGACAAGCTGATCACCATGGGCACGCCGTTCCGCGGCGCGGCGACGGCGCTGGACCAGCTGGTCAACGGCGTGCGCAAAGGCCTCGGGCCGTTGGCGATCGACCTGACGGAGTTCGCGCGGTCGATGCCGTCGCTGCACCAGCTGCTGCCCGAGTACGCGTGCATCGAGTCGTCCTCCGGCCTGGTCAAGACGACGGAGACGTCGTTGCCCGAGCTGGACACGGAGATGGTCGCGGACGCGATGGCGTTCCACGGCGCGTTGACCGACTCGTTCGCGGACAAGACGTACGCGATCCTCGGCGGCAAGCAGCCCACGGCCACGACCGCCCGCATCGCCGACGGCAAGGTGATCTGCTACCGGACGTACGAGGGTGACGACCTGTACGGGGACGGGACCGTGCCGATGGTCGGGGCGGCACGCCGGGGGCTGGCGTTGTCGTCGAACACGCTGCACCGCGTGACGGAGCAGCACACGTCGTTGCAGGACAACGCCGCCGTGCTCGACGCGGTGGAGTCGTTCCTGACGTCGAAGTCGATCGTCCCTCGCAACGTCACGGCGACGGAACCGCAGGTCAGCGTGCCGGACCTGGTGCTGACCGGTGAGGCGCTGGAGGTCACCGTCGAGCTGAGGGACACCGCGCCGCGGGCGGTGAAGGTGGCGCTGCTCGACGAGAACGGCAGGCAGGTCGAGTCCCGCAGTCCGGCGATCTCCGAGAACATGGCGGTCAAATTCGGCGAATTGGCCCCCGGCGCCTACTACGTGCAGGTCAGCGGCATCTCGGTGGGCTCTCCGGTGGTCCCGGTGACGTCCGCTGTGCTCGTCATGGATTGCCCCGCGGTCTGACCGGGAGGACGATTCACCTGCTCCGGGAACTGACCGCAGTGGAGGAGGCGCGACGCCGTCATGACCACGATCAAGCCCACGCCCGTGGTGCCCCATCCCGGCGCGGCGCGTGCGCGGCCGAAGGGCTCGTACTTCCTCCAGCTGTTCAAGACGACCGATCCCAAGCAGATCGGGGTCATGTACCTGACCACGTCGTTCGTGTTCTTCATGATCGGCGGCCTGATGGCGCTGCTGATGCGCGCCGAGCTGGGGCGGCCGGGCCTGCAGTTCCTGTCGAACGAGCAGTACAACCAGCTGTTCACCATGCACGGCACGATCATGCTGCTGCTGTACGCGACGCCGATCCTGTTCGGGTTCGCGAACTTCGTCCTGCCGCTGCAGATCGGCTCGCCGGATGTCGCTTTCCCGCGCCTGAACGCCTTCTCGTACTGGCTGTACCTGTTCGGGGCGATCACCGTCGTCGCCGGCTTCGTGACGCCGGGCGGCGCCGCGGACTTCGGTTGGTTCGCCTACACCCCGCTGTCCTCGGCCATGCACTCGCCCGGTGTCGGCGCGGACCTGTGGATCATGGGCCTGGCCATCAGCGGCCTCGGCACGATCCTGGGCGCGGTCAACATGATCACGACGGTCGTGTGCCTGCGGGCGCCGGGCATGACGATGTTCCGGATGCCGGTCTTCACCTGGAACATCCTCGTGACGTCCGTGCTGATCCTGCTGGCGTTCCCGATCCTCACGGCCGCTCTGATGGGCCTCGCGGCGGACCGGCACCTCGGGGCCCACGTGTTCGACCCCGCCAACGGCGGTGTGATCCTGTGGCAGCACCTCTTCTGGTTCTTCGGACACCCAGAGGTCTACATCGTCGCCCTGCCGTTCTTCGGCATCGTGACGGAGATCTTCCCGGTGTTCAGCCGCAAGCCGTTGTTCGGTTACAAGGGCCTCGTGTTCGCGACGTTGGCGATCGCCATGCTGTCCGTGGCCGTGTGGGCCCACCACATGTACGCCACCGGCGCGGTGCTGCTGCCGTTCTTCGCGCTGATGACGTTCCTGATCGCGGTGCCGACCGGCATCAAGTTCTTCAACTGGATCGGCACGATGTGGAAGGGACAGCTGACGTTCGAGACACCGATGCTGTTCTCGATCGGCTTCCTCGTGACGTTCCTCTTCGGCGGCCTGTCCGGCATCATCCTGGCCTCACCGCCGCTGGACTTCCACGTGTCGGACACGTACTTCGTGGTGGCGCACTTCCACTACGTGCTGTTCGGCACGATCGTGTTCGCCACCTACGCCGGCATCTACTTCTGGTTCCCGAAGATCACCGGCCGGTTCCTCGACGAGCCACTGGGCAAACTGCACTTCTGGACCACGTTCTTCGGCTTCCACGGCACGTTCCTGGTGCAGCACTGGCTGGGCAACGAGGGCATGCCGCGCCGGTATGCCGACTACCTGCCCTCCGACGGCTTCACGTTCCTCAACACGTTCTCCACGATCGGCTCGTTCCTGCTCGGCGCGTCCGTGCTGCCGTTCGTGTGGAACGTCTTCCGCTCCTACCGCTACGGCGACCCCGCGCCGCAGGACGACCCGTGGGGCTACGGCAACTCGCTGGAGTGGGCGACGACCTCACCCCCGCCGCGGCACAACTTCTACGAGCTGCCGCGGATCCGTTCGGAACGGCCCGCGTTCGAGCTGCACTACCCGCACATGGTCGAGCGCATGCGCGAGGAAGCGCACTTCTCGCTGGCGCACCCCGGAAAGCACCGGGTGGGCACCGACGACGCCACCGAGAAGGCGCTCGCCTCGACGGAACGGGAGGAGTAGGTCAGCGCTTGCCGGGGATGAGCCCCGCGCCGACGACGGCCTTGCCCAGCGGCGTGGCCAGCTCGACGAACCGCTCCTTCTCCTGGTCGCTGAGGACGTCGTAGGCCGGCGCGGCCATCCGGTCCGTCTCGTCCTCGACGCCCTGGCGCAGCTCGCGCCCCTTCTCCGTGAGCAATTGGTCGTCCCCGACGAGGCCGCGGTGCCGCAGGTCCTCGACCGTCGCGTCCCACTGCTCCTGCGACCACGCACGCGTCTTGCGCAACACGTCAGCCGGGTAGTCGCCCGTCGCGACGTGCAGCACGAGCGCCTCGAGACCGGTGATGTTGTGCCGCAGCAACGCCGCGAGGTGCCCGTCGCCGCGGAACTCGCGCAGCAACGTCTGGGCGTGGAACAGCTGCAGGAGCGTGTCGTCCGGCCAGGGCAGGCTCGCGTGCGCGGCGAACAACGTGCGGCCGTGCAGCATCTCCCCCGCCCGCTCGGCGGCGCGCCTGGCGAGCCCGGTGATCTCCCCGAGGTCCTCCGGCAGCACCTTGCGCAGGGCCTCGTCCGCCGCCTCCAGCCGCAGCTCGATGATGCGCTGCGGCGTGACCTTCTCCCACGCCTGAGGGATGCGCGCCCGCACGATCTCGGGGTTGAAGTTGTAGAACGTCGCGATCACGACCTCGGCTCCGACCGGGCCCAGCGCGGCCGCCCGTGACGCGAAGTACCCGCCGGGCCGGTCCAGCCCCACGCTCGCGTACCGGCTGTCCGCCTCGGGGGCGAAGTAGATCATCCCGTGCACGGGCTCAAGGGAGCGAAACAGAGTCCTGATCATGACCCCCAACCTAGTGGGCCGCCGGGAATTGTCAGACCCCTCTGCCAAGCTCCGGCACGTGGACTCGAACACCTTCTGGAAGCTGATCGCCGACGCCCGCGGCAGCGTCACGAACCCCGACGACTGCTGCGACGTGGCGGAGTCCGCCTCCACCGCCCTGGCCGGGCGGCCGCCGTCCGAGATCCTGGCGACGCAACAGGTCCTGTGGGACCTGCTGGCGCAGTCCTACCGCAACCCGCTGTGGGCAGCCGCCTACGTGATCAACGGCGGCTGCTCGGACGATGGCTTCGACTACTTCCGCGGCTGGCTGATCACCCAGGGCCGCGCCGTGTACGAGGCCGCCATCGCCTCCCCCGACTCGCTGGCGTCGGTGCCGGTCGTCATGACCGCGGCCGAGACCGGCAACGAACTGGAGTGCGAGCGCACCATGCACATCGCCTGGGACGCGCACATCAAGGCCACCGGCATGCGCCTGCCCGAAGACGCCTTCACGATCCGCTACCCCGATCTGGACCCGGAGTGGGACTTCGACTTCGACGACGAGGCGGAGATGGGCAGGCGGCTGCCCCGGCTGGCGGCGCTGTATGAGCTCTGACGTGTTCTGGGACCCGATCTCCACCGCGCACACGGGCGCGGAGACCTGCTGCGACGTCGCGGCCAACGCCACCGCACACCTCTCCACCCGGCCCGCGGCCGAGATCGTGGCGGCGGGCCGGGCTTTGCGGGCCTTGATGGACGCCTCCTACCTGGGCCCGCTGTGGGCGGCGGCCCACCTGATCCGCGGCGGCTGCTCCGACGACAGCTTCGACTACTTCCGCGCCTACCTCCTGGCCCAGGGCAGGTCGGTCTTCGAAGCGGCGGTGGCCGACCCGGACTCGCTGGCGGACCATCGCGTGCGGCCCGGCGCGGACGGCGTCGTGGCCGACTGCGAGGACGTGCTGTCCATCGCCTGGGACGCCCACGTCGCCGTCACCGGTGAGGACCTGCCGGACGAGGCGTGGGAGCAGCGCGAGCGGCCGCCGCTGGATCCCGCGTGGGACTTCGACTTCGACGATGAAGCGGAGATGCGCCTGCGGTTGCCGCGGCTGGCCGCGCTTCATCTGCCTTGAGGCCGGTCGCGCTCCGCCTCGGGGCGTCTGACCGCGCTCTGTCCTGCCTTGGGGCGTCTGGGCGCGCCGCCCGGTGACTCAGTACCCCTGACGCACGTGTTCCAGCCACTGCGGAACCTTCAACCGAGCCCGGATCTTCGGGTTGCCCCGCCCCACCATCCCGAGGTCGAGGGCGGCGATCAGCACAACCCGGTCACCGCCCCACCGACCACGCCGCGCACCCGAAGCCACAGGGCGCCTCGCGGCACCGCCCCCGCACATCCAGTACGAGGACGTGGAGGCGGCGTCACGATGCACCCGTCTGACCGCGAATCGACCCGGCAACGTTCCGGGCCACGCCTCCCGCCTGTGACGCGGTGCAGCCGCGTGGTGTCCAGCTCGCTACGCGAACTGTTGGCTCGTGCGACTGCCTGTGATACCAACGCGCACACTGACGGTTTCCCGTTCGGCCGAAGGACTGAGCCGTGCCCGACCGACCCGAGATCGTCTGCATCTGCGGCTCTACCCGGTTCGTGGACGAGATGCGTGCGGCGAACCGGGATCTGACCTTGGCAGGTGTCATCGTCGTCGCGCCTGGCGAAACAGACGAGTTGCTCACCAACGAACAGAAGGCCGCGCTGGACGCCCTCCACTTGCGCAAGATCGACCTGGCTGACCGGGTGATGGTCGTCAACCCCGGCGGGTACATCGGCGAGTCCACCAGCAGGGAGATCGCATACGCCCACACCACCGGCAAGCCGATCTCGTTCACCGATCCCGTCTGACGATCCCGTCTGACGATCCCGGAACGTGACGGCCAGATCGCCCACCACCGCAAGCGACCTGGCCGCCCGATCGACCTCGGTGACGAGCAGCGGCAAGCGGTACCGGGGCCGCAACGTCGTCGAGCGCTGCTTCTACGAGCTCAAGCAGGTGCGCGGGCGGGAGATGCGATCAGACAAGCCCACCCGCAACTACCACCCCGATCAGTTCCTGGCCGCCACACTCCACTGGGTCCGGACCTTCGGCAATCCATCCCAGTCGACACATCTCGACACACCACCCCACGCCGGGCCTCCAGACGAGACCCTGTCCGGCCGCCCCCGCGTTCCACATTTCTGCGGGAGGAAGATGACCATGATTTCGTGACATCTACCAGACGGCACCAGGCGTGGATCAGGACAGGATTCACCCGTCGGAGTGGATCAGCGGCGTCGGCGCCTCGACTTCAGGTAGTCGGAGACCACCGCGGCGCCGAGGCCCTCCTCGTCCGGCGACACCACCCGGCCGCCGCCCCGCCGGGCCACGATGTCGACGAAAGCGGCCAGCCGGGGGTCGTCGCCCAGCTTGAACACCGAGATCGTCGCGCCCAGCCGTGCCAGCGCATCGACCTCGTTCAGCGTCTTGCTCAGCGTGCGGGGCAGCGGCGGGTAGTTGAACTCCGCGTCGCCTTCCGGTTCCAGGTGTGCGGTCGGTTCGCCGTCGGTCACCACCAGCACCACCGGCTGGGCGTCGGGGTGGCGTCGGACGTGGCGGCCTGCCAGCAGCAGCGCGTGGTGCAGGTTCGTGCCCTGCTCCCACACGCCTTCCAGTGCCGTCAGCTGACCGATGTCCACGGCTTCGGCGTAGCGGCCGAACGTCACGAGCTGAAGGGCGTCCGTGCGGAAACGGGTGCGCACGAGGTGGTGCAGTGCCAGCGCCGTGCGTTTCATCGGCACCCAGCGGCCGTCTTGCACCATCGACCACGAGGTGTCCACGCACAACGCCACCGCGGCGCGGGTTCGGTGCTCGGTCTCCGACACTTCCAGGTCGACGACGTCCATGGACATCCTGCCCGAGCGGAGCACCGAGTTGCGCAGGGTTCGCGGCACGTCCCACGGTTCGGTGTCGCCGAACTGCCACGGCCTGGTGGAGCCGATCAGTTCGCCCGCCGCGCCGGCGGACACCGTGTCGCGTGAGCCCTGCGACGAGCGCAGTTGGTCGACGACGCCGCGCAGTGCCGTTTCGCCCAGGCGCCGCAGCGCTTTCGGGGTCAGCCTCAACGACCCGTCCGGGGCGCGTTCCACGATGTTCTGCTGCTTCAGGGCGCGCTCCAGCTCCGCCAGCCGGCGTGCGTCGACCGAGGCCGACTCGCCCAGCTGGCGTTCCAGTGCCTCCAGGTCGATGTCCTCCAGGCGGGCGCCCGGGTACGACTGGGAGAGCTGTTCCGCCAGGGCGTCGAGCTCTGCCAGGTCCGCCATGGCCTGCGCGCCCTCGCCCAGGCCGAGCGGGTCCTGGCCGCGGAAGCGCGCGGAGGAGTTCCAGTCGAGGCCGGGGCGCAGCTGTTGCAGCAGCGAGTCCAGAGTGGACAGCGACGAGCCGATGCCGCCGAAGGCCTGCTGCGACAACGCGGACAGCTCGGCGCGCTGGGCGTCGGTCATCGAGTTCATCATGCGTTGTGCCGCGGCCGAGCGGGCCGCGAGCGCGTCGATGAGCTCGTCGACGTTGCGGGGCTTCTCCGGGAAGAACTCGCCGTGCTTGCGCATGAACTCGTCGAACATGCGCGGCGTGTCCGGGGAGCCCGCGGCGTGCGACTCCAGCAACGAGTTCAGGTCGCGCAGCATCCGCTGGATGCGCTTGACGTCCTCGGAGTCCACATTGGACATCGCTTCCTTCATGCCCTGGAAGCGCTGGTCGAGCAGTTCGCGGCCGAGCAGGTCGCGGATCTGCTCGAACGCGGAACGGGCCTCCTCCGAGCGCCAGTCGTACGACGACAGCTCCTGCACGGCGGCGGCCGTGCCCGGTGGCAGGGCGTCGAGCTGGGCCTCGCGGAAGCGCGCGTCGTCGGACGGGTCGGGGAACAGCGCCCTGCGCTCGGCCTCCAGGGCCTTGTCCAGCAGCTGGCGCACCTCGGACAGCGTGCCGTCCAGCCGGTGCCGGCGCTGGATGGCGGACCTGCGCTGCCACAGGCGTGACGTCAGGTCGTCGAGGCCGCGTGTGCCGTCGACGCCGCGGCGCAGCAGCTCGCGCAGCGCCGAGGTCGGGGACGCGCCCTCCATGATCTCGCGGCCGAGCTCGTCGACGGCCGCGCGGAGGTCCACCGGTGGCGCCAGCGGATCGGCGCCGCCGCCCCAGCGTCCGTAGCGATATCTCATCCGTACACCGATCGGTCGTCGTCGGAGGAGGTGTCCTTCGACAGGTGGCGAGTCAGGTACAGCGACTCCAGTGCCAGCTCCACCGCCGAGGCGATGCGGCCGACGGGGTCCTTCGGGCCGGCGCCCATGCGTGCCGCGACCTCGTGCAGGATCGGCAGCTCCGGCAACGCCGCCAGCATGTCACCGGCGTGCACGCGGTCACCGGTCGCGACCGGGTGGCCGTCGGAGACGACCTCGGCCAGCGCGCGGAGGTTCAGCCCTGCCAGGCGGGCACGAGCCGTGTCCGCGATCGAGCGGCGCAGCAGGTGGACGAGGACCTCTTCCTCGCGGCCCTCCTCGCCGGCCTCGAACTCGAGCTTGCCGCGCAGCACGTCCGGCACCGACTCGAGGTCGATCGGGCGTGCGATGGGCGGG
>JASLAV010000092.1 GCA_030146905.1 Lentzea sp.
ACGAGCGCGACGCGCAGGCCGGACCTGGCCGCGGCCCACGTGGTCGCGATGCCCAGGATGCCGCCGCCGATCACCACGACGTCGAACGTGCCGTGCTGGAGCTCTTCGCGAGCGCGTGCCCGCTGGGAAAGGCCAGAAGAAAGATCAGTCATCGTCCTCGTCCATCCACCCGACGGTCCGCTCGACCGCCTTCTTCCACTTCCGGTAGCCCTTGTCGCGGGCGGCCGGTTCCATCGACGGCTCCCACTCGGCAGCCTTGTGCCAGTTGGCCTTCAGCGCGTCCTTGTCCGGCCAGTAGCCGACCGCCAGACCGGCCGCGTACGCCGCGCCGAGGCACGTCGTCTCGGCGACGATCGGGCGCACCACCGGCACGTCGAGCACGTCCGCCAGGAACTGCATCAGCAGGTTGTTGCCCGTCATGCCGCCGTCGACCCGCAACGTCGTGAGGTCCACGCCGGAGTCGGCGTTCATCGCGTCCACCACCTCGCGGGTCTGCCACGCCGACGCCTCCAGCACGGCCCGTGCGAGGTGCCCGCGCGAGATGTAGCCCGTCAGGCCCGCGATCACGCCGCGCGCGTCGCTTCGCCAGTGCGGTGCGAACAGGCCGGAGAACGCGGGCACGAAGTACGCGCCGCCGTTGTCCTCCACGGTGCGCGCCAGCGTCTCGATCTCCGCGGCGGACGAGATCAGCCCGAGCTTGTCGCGGAACCACTGCACCAGCGCGCCCGTCACCGCGATCGCGCCCTCCAGCGCGTACGCGGCGGGCTCGTCGCCGATCTTGTAGCCCACGGTGGTCAGCAGGCCGTTCTGCGACAGCACCGGCTGGTCACCGGTGTTGACCAGCAGGAACGAACCGGTGCCGTACGTGCACTTGCCCTCGCCGG
The DNA here is from genome assembly GCA_030146905.1 of Lentzea sp. Next base: position 885 of record JASLAV010000092.1, read on the forward strand.
GCTCGAAGCAGGTCTGCCCGAACAGCGCCGCCTGCTGGTCGCCGAGCGCCGACGCGACGGGCACGCCCTCGTAGGTGCCGTAGACCTCGGAGGAGGACCGGATCTCGGGGAGCACCTCGCGCGGAACGTCCATCGCGGACAGCAGCTCCGGATCCCAGTCGAGGGTCTCCAGGTTCATCAGCATGGTGCGCGACGCGTTCGTCACGTCGGTGACGTGGCGGCCGGTCAGGTTCCAGATCAGCCAGGTGTCCATGGTGCCGAACAGGACCTCGCCGCGTCCGGCCCTCTCGCGCAGGCCGTCGACGTGGTCGAGCAGCCACCGCAGCTTCGGGCCGGAGAAGTAGGTGGCGAGCGGCAGGCCGGAGCGTTCGCGGAACCTGTCCTGGTCACCGAGCTTCTTGATCAACGCGTCCGTGCGCGTGTCCTGCCAGACGATCGCGTTGTGCACGGGCTCGCCGGTCGCCTTGTCCCACACGACCGTGGTCTCGCGCTGGTTCGTGATGCCGAACGCCGCGATGTCGGCGTAGGTCAGTGACGCGTGGGCCAGGGCGTCGCGCACGACGGCCTGCACGTTCGTCCAGATCTCGGTCGCGTCGTGCTCCACCCGGCCGGGCCTCGGGAAGATCTGCCGGTGCTCGCGCTGGGCGACCGACACGATCCCGCCGGACTGGTCGAACACGATGCACCGGGACGACGTCGTGCCCTGGTCGATCGCCGCGATGTAGGCCACCGTGCACACTCCTCTGTGTGAACCCGTGCATTCGACAATGTCGAACGGTTCAACACTACTACCAGGAGAGGCCGCCGAGCTCTCTGGAAACGCTGCGAGCTGCCTCACGTACGTAGGACACGAGCTCCAAACGCGGCGGCTGGTCAGGCGACTCGCACAGCCGCTCGACCGGTCCGGAGATGCCGATCGTGCCCACGACCACACCCCGCCGGTCGCGGATCGGCGCCGCCACCGACGCCTCTCCTTCGACGAGTTCGTGCAGGTCGTAGGCCCAGTCGCGGTCGCGGACCTCGTCCATGGCGACGGCCAGCTCGTCCGGGCCGAGCGTGTGCCGGGTGAAGCTCCGCAGCTCACCGTCCGGCCACTCGCCGAACGCGACCAGCGCCTTGCCGAGCGCGGTCGCGTGCCACGGCAGCAACGCGCCGGTGTCCAGCGTCTGCCTGCTGTTGTCCGGCCGGAACACGTGGTGCACGACGAGCACGTGCTTGCCGTGCATCACGCCGATGCGCACCGCCTCGCGCGCACGCATCGCCAGCGTGTCCGACCAGTTCAGCGCCTTCGCGCGCAGTTCGTTGCCATCGAGGTAGCTCGTGCCGATCTGGAAGAGCGCGGCGCCGAGGCGGTACTTGCCGCCCTCGACCTCCTGCTCGACGAACCCGACCTCGTGCAACGTGCGCAGGATGCCGTGCACCGTCGGTTTCGCCAGGTCCAGGGCGCGCGCGATCTCGCCGACGCTCAGCTGGTGCGCGCCGCCGTGGGCGAGCAGCTTCAGGACCTCGGCCGCGCGCTGGATGGACTGGATGGGTCCGGGCACGCACCCCACTCTAGCTGCGATCGTTCGACAATGTCGAACACTGGGTCATGGCCGGTAGATGCCGAGCGCCGCCGCCCGCGACCGGAACCGGAAGTGGTTGGCGCGCTCGCGCACCTCGCCGTCCGTCGCGATCGAGATGGGCGCGCCGTGCACCTCGACGTTCAACGAGGCCACCTCGTAGTGCTTGTAC
>JASLAV010000132.1 GCA_030146905.1 Lentzea sp.
GCCGTCATCACGTTGCACGACACGAAGTTCCCGGTGCGCGTCCGGCACTTCCCCGTGCTCGACGGCACCGCGCTGGTCACGGTTCGCAAGGAGCAGAGGGAGCTGCGCAGGTTGCTGCTCGGCGGCCGGACCGCCGCGCCCTGCGACCTCTGCGGACACGACTTCCCGGAGGACTTCCTCGTCGCGGCGCACATCAAGAAGCGGTCGTTGTGCACCGATGAGGAGCGCAACGACCTGGCCAACGTGGCGATGCTGGCGTGCACGTTCGGTTGCGACAGCCTGTTCGAGGCCGGCCACGTCACCGTGGACGACACCGGTCACGTCCGTTCCTGGTTCGAGGAGGGGCTGCGCGGACGGCTGCGCGATCACCTGGACCAGCTGCACGGACGTCTCTGCGGAGCCCACCGCGCCGGCTCGCAGCCCTACTTCACCTGGCACCGCGCCAACGTCTACCGCGGATAGCGACAAGAACCTCCGCCGCCGTGGATCCGTGCAGATTCCGTGTCCCCGCAACAGAAAACGTGCATCACACGTCGCACAAGCGGACCAGAACGCAGGCTCCTCCCCCGAGATCACCAGGAGGAGACCCCAGTGAGAATGCCCCCGATCAACCCCGCCGACCTGTCCGACGTGCAGCGGGAACTGGATGAGACAGCACGACGGATCCTGACCGGTCAGCAGATCCCGTTCACCGCCCAGGACGAGAACGGCGCGTTGATCGGCCCGTTCCCGGCGATGCTGCACCACCCGCACCAAGCCAAACCCCTGCTCGACTGGTTCACCGCGAGCCCGAGCACCCTGCCACCGAGGGTGCGGGAGATCGCGATCCTCACCACCGGAGCGCGCTACGCCGCCGCGTACGAGCTGTACTCCCACAGCAGGATCGCGGCAGCGATCGGCATCCCCGCAACGGTCGTAGCCGCCTTGGTCGCAGGCCAGCGACCGGCGCTGTCGCCGGAGGAAGAGGTGGCGCACGACGTGGCGGCCGCGCTGTACGCGGGCTCACCGGTGCCCGGTGCGCTGTACCGCGCCGCGGTCGGCTGCTTCGGTGAGGCCGGCACCGCGGAGCTCGTGTTCCTGGTCGCCCAGTACGCGAGCATCTGCATGGTGCTCAACGCCTACGACGTGCCGTTGCCCGCTGATGCGGAGTGATCGTCGCGCAGCAGCGGCACCGAACGGATCGATCGGCCTTCGAAGTCGAGGACTCGGCCCAGCAGTTTGACCGTGCGCAGGACCACGGAGCGGTCCTGGACGCGGAGTGCCGGCAGGACCTGGCCCAGGGTGCGTTCCAGGTCGTGGGCTTCCCCCGCTGACCTCAGCCAGGCGTCGATGATGACGTTGTGCGGGCCTGCGACCAGGCTGCAGGCCCGCACGCCCGGCAGGGTGCGGATCCGCTCCTCCGCCTCGTCCAGGTCGCGGGCGTCGATGGAACCGAAGTAGACGGCGGCCACCACGTGTCCCGCCAGGCGGCGTGAGGTGTCGCAGCGGTACGTGACGAGGCCCGCGCCCTCCAGTCTCGCCAGCCTGCGGCGCACCGCCACCGGGCCCATGCCCACGTGGTCGGAGAGCCGTTCGAACGACATGCGGCCATCCACGCTCAACGCGCGGATGATGTCGAGGTCGGCTGCCTGCAAGGTGGTGGTGTCGTCCTGCTGGTTCTTCGTGCGGGCGTTCAGTTTGCTTCGTTGCCGTAGGTCCAGTGCGCCTTCACGCCACCTGCTGGCTTCCAACGGAGCTCGGGTCGCGATGTTGCTGCGCAACGACGTGATGCCCGGGATGTGGCCCACGCGGTCGAGCAGGTAGGTGGAGAGCGCGTCGAGGTCCGGTGCCTGGGCCAGGACGAGCACCTGGCGTGCGCCCGAGGTCAGCTTGACGGTGGCGGCTTCGGAGTCTCCCGCCAGGACGTTCGCCACCTCGACCGCCCTGCCCGGTGTGCAGTCGATCTCCACCAGGGCGCACGACGGCGTCGCGGCTCCGGCGGGATGCGCGGTGACCCAGGCGTGGCCCTCCGACTGCATGCGCGACCACCTCCTGCTGATGGTCGCCGGGTCGACCTCCAGCACGGGGGCCAGGTCGCGCCAGCTCGCGCGGGGTGCCGTTCGCACCGCGTCCACGATGGCGACGTCCAGCTCGTCGAAATCCGGCATCGAGACCCTTTCATGCACGGAAGGCGGTTCACGGAGCGAGAACGTGCAGATTCCGAGCGTGACCGTCAGGCAAACATAGCTTGAGGTCGTGGAGATCAAGAGCAAGGCAGCACTGCGGGTGCACAACGTCCGGCTCGTCGACGGCATCGGTCCCGCTGCCATCGCCGATGCCGTGCTCGAGGCGGACGCCGACGGACGCGTCACCTATGCCGGTCCGGCCGGGGAGGCTCCCGCGGCGGTGCACGGCGTCCGCACCGTTGACGGCCGCGGCGGGACTCTGCTGCCGGGGTTCTTCGACTGCCACGTCCACCTGGGCATGCCGTCCGACCGGTCGCTCGTGGACGTGGCGCTGATGACGGACCCCGTGCAGCGCGTGCTGCAGACCGCCGAACGGATGCGGCGCACGCTCGACGCCGGCGTCACCTCGGCCCGCGACCTCGGCGCGCTGCCCGCGGGGTTCCGCGACGCCGTCTCGGCAGGGCTCCTGCCGGGGCCCCGGCTGCAGGTCTCGGTCGGGATCATCAGCCACACCGGCGGTCACGCGGACAGCACGCTGCCCGGCGGGATGGACCTCGGCTTCGACTTCTGCCTGCTCGCCGACGACGTGCGCGAGGTCCGCAAGGCGACCCGGCTGATGCTGCGGGCGGGAGCGGACGTCATCAAGATCTGCACGACCGGTGGCATCAGCAGCCCCAGCGACGACCCCGACGACCAGGACCTGCTCGACGAGGAGATCGCCGCGGTCGTCGACGAGGCACGGCGTCACCGTGACCGCCCGGTCGCCGCGCACGCCCAGGGCAGGGCCGGTGTCCTCGCCGCGATCCGCGGTGGTGTGCGGTCGGTCGAGCACGGTTTCGGCATCGACGACGAGGGGTGCGACCTGCTGGGCGAGCGCGGCGCGTTCCTCGTCCCGACACTGTCCACAATGGTCCAGGAACTGGACCCGATGAAGGTTCCGCCTTGGCGCTACGAGAAGAAGCTGCGCTGGCAGGAACGCACCAGGAACAACATCGCCGCCGCGATCGAGCGGAAGGTGGCCATCGCCACCGGCACCGACGCCGGCATCGCCGAGCACGGCCGCAACCTCACCGAACTGTCGTGCCTGGTCGACCTCGGCATGAGCCCGATGGACGCGATCCGCGCCGCGACGGTCACCAGCGCGCGCCTGATGGGCGTCGACGACCGGCTCGGCACGTTGCGCCCCGGCATGCTCGCCGACCTCGTCCTCTGCGCGGGCGACCCGTTGCAGGACATCACCCTGCTCGCGGAACCGGAGAACGTCGTCCTGGTCGCGCAGCAGGGCGTCATCCGCAAGAACACCCTCCAGGAAGGACTCCATGACTGACACCACCGACACCCAGGTCCTGATCATCGGGGCCGGCCCCACCGGCCTGACGCTGGCCGTCGACCTCGCCCGGCGCGGCGTGGCGCACCGCATCGTCGAACGGAACACCTCGCCGAACACCGCCACCAGGGCCAAGACCATCCAGCCGCGGTCGCTCGAAGTGCTCGACGACCTCGGCGCCGTCGAGCACGTCCTGAAGCACGGCGTCCCCAAGCTGCCGATGCGGTTCCACGAGCCCTCCGGCGCCGTCGTGGACCGGCCGTCGATCTCGGTGCGGGCCGACGACGGCTTCCGCAGCCCCTACCCGGATCCGATCTGGATCGGCCAGTTCGACGTCGAACACGCGCTGCGCCAACGACTCGGCGACCTCGGCGGTCACGTGGAGTTCGGTGCGGAGGCCGTGGCGCTCGTCCAGGACGACGACGCCGTCACGGTCACCGTGCGGACGGCGGACGGCGACGAGGACGTCCGCGCCCGGTTCGTGGTGGCGGCGGACGGCGGGAAGAGCGGCACGCGCAAGCTCGTCGGGCTCCCGCTGGTCGGCGAGACCCGCGAGGAGCAGCGCTGGTACCTCGGCGACGTCACCGTGCCCGGTCTCGACCGCGGTCACATGCACATCTGGCCCTCCGAACGCGGCATGCTCGGCCTCACCCCGCTCGGCCGCGACCTGTGGCAGTTCCAGAGCCCGATCGCGCCCGGAGAGGAACCCGGTACCCCGTCGCTGGAGTTCTACCAGCGGTTGTTCGACGAACGCGCGGGCAAGGGCGCCGTGGAACTGACGAGCGCCTCCTGGCTCTCGGTGTACCAGGTGAACGTCCGCATGGTGGAGAGCTACCGCAACGGCCGCGTGCTGCTCGCGGGCGACGCCGCGCACGTGCACTCCGCCGCGGGCGGCCAGGGCATGAACACCGGCATCCAGGACGCGTACAACCTCGGGTGGAAGCTCACCAGCGTCCTCGACGGCGCACTGCCCACCCTGCTGGACACCTACGACGCCGAACGCGTCCCGGTCGCCCGCAAGGTGCTGGAGATGAGCACCGGCAAGATGGACCGGGCCATGGAGCAGGCCGGCCGCGGCGCGGAGGACGGCCTGGGCGCGGCGCTCTCCGCCATCGGTGAGGGCGGGCTCAACAGCGGCCTGGGCATCCACTACCACGCCAGTCCGATCGTGTTCTCCGACGGCGAGCGGCCCGCGAACGCGCCGTGGGCGGGCGATCGGGCGCCGAACGTCGGTGGGCTCGTGGGCGCGGACTTCCGCGGCGACCTGTTCGACCTCCTGCGCGGACCGCACTGGTCGCTGATCGCCTACGAGCACACGGATCCCGTCCTGTTCGACAACGCCAAGCCGACCCACATGCACGTGCACCGCATCGGTTCCGGCCACGGCAGCGCGATCGCCGACGCCGAGGGTGAGTTCGAGCGCGTCTACCGGCCACGTCCCGGTGAGCTGATCCTCATCAGGACCGACGGGTACGTCATCGCCCGCGTTCCCGCCGCCCGCGAGATGGACGTCATCAACCACCTGGCGCCGTTCCGGTCGGTCGGCAACAAGGTCAGCCCTCACTAGCGCATGCCGTCCACAAAGGACAGAGAAGGACTCATGCCAAGCAGCAGCACCAGCCCCGCGCGACAGCACACGGGGTGGAACAAGCGGCTCATCGGCCAGGTGGCCGTGCTGATCCTGGTCAACGTCGTGGTGGACACCGTCGTCACGGCACCGCTGATCGTCCTGCCCCAGATGCTCGACCACTTCGCCACCGACCAACCAGCGTGGCTCAACGCCAGCGCGTTGCTCGCCGGCGCGATGTGGGCCCCGTTGCTGGGGAAGACAGCCGACGTGCACGGCAAGCGCAAGGTGCTCGTGCTGACCCTGGTGCTGGCCGGCGTCGGCGCCCTGCTGTGCATGATCGCCCCGAACCTGGGGGTGTTCGTGCTCGGCCGGGTGGTGCAGGGCGCCGCCGTGGCGTCGCTCTTCCTCACCGTCGGGATCGTCCGCGACCTCTGCGAGACCCGCGTCGCGATGATCGTCACCGGCATCGTGACCACCGGCAACGCGGTGTTCGGCATCGCCTTCCCGTTCGTCTTCGAG
>JASLAV010000139.1 GCA_030146905.1 Lentzea sp.
CATCTTCAAGATCAATCGCTTGTTCGAGGACAACCAGCGAGTGGTCGAAGACGTCCTTGTGCTGATGGTGTTCGTCGATTTCCAGCTTCATGGCCGTGAGCTCGGGCAGCACGACGTCGGCCAGCCCGGTCTCCACCATGAGCTCGATGCCGCGGCGCGGGTGCGCGCCGCACAGGAGCTTCGAGAGCTCCACCTGCACGCGCTCCGGCGTGATGCGGGTGAGTTCGCCTGCCATCGACCGCATCGCCTCGACGACCCGCGGCGTCGCGGTGAAGCCGAGCTGGGAGACGAACCTGGCCGCGCGCAGCATCCGCAGCGGGTCGTCGCCGAACGACTCCTGCGGGGTCGCCGGCGTGTCCAGCACGCCGTCACGAGCCGCCTGGAGACCGCCGGTCGGGTCCACGAACTCGCGCGCCGCGACGTCGAACGCCATCGCGTTGACCGTGAAGTCGCGCCGGACCAGGTCGCCGTCGATCGAGTCGCCGAAGGTCACCTCGGGGTTGCGGGTGACACCGTCGTAGGCGTCCGCGCGGAAGGTCGTGACCTCGAGGATCTCGCCGTTCTTGGAGGCGCCGACCGTGCCGAACGCGATCCCGGTGTCCCACTGCGCGTCGGCCCAGCCGCTCAGCAACCGCTGGATCTGCGCTGGTCGCGCGTCCGTGGTGAAGTCGAAGTCGTTCGTCTGCCGTCCCAGCACGGCGTCGCGCACGCTGCCGCCCACGAGGTAGAGGCGCTTGCCCTCTGCTGCGAACCGGGCGGCGAGCTCGGCGACGACTGGCGTGATTGCGGGAGCTTCCACCACCGCATTCTGCTGGAGCGATCGAGACACGAGAAACCAGCGTACTTAACGTTCCTAAGTACGATCGGCCGTATGCCCCCGTCAGCCGCACGTTCCGGAGGTTCCAAGCCGGGGCGCCGCAAGAGGCGCCGGGGCCGGAGGCTCAAGACCGTCGACGAGACGTCGGCCGGTGGCCTGGTGCTCGACGGCGAGCAGCGGGCCGCGGTGATCGGGAGACTTGACCGGCGGGGCCGGTTGCTGTGGTCTTTGCCGAAGGGTCACATCGAGGCAGGCGAGACCGCGGAACAGACCGCGGTGCGCGAGGTCGCCGAGGAGACCGGTATTCATAGCAAGGTGCTGCGCCCGCTGGGGTCGATCGACTACTGGTTCGTCGCTGACGACCGCCGGGTGCACAAGACGGTTCACCACTTCCTCCTCGAAGCGCTGGGGGGAGAGCTTTCCGACGAAGACGTGGAGGTCACCGAGGTGGCGTGGGTGCCACTCGGCGAGCTGGACGAGCGACTCGCGTATGCCGATGAGCGCCGTCTGGTCCGCCGAGCAGCCGAACTGCTCTCCGACCGCTGCCGGAACGGAGCGGAGTCGGCGTGAGCATGAGGAAGCTCTTCTGCACGGCAGCCGTCGCCGCGTTCCTGGTGATGGCGACGCCGCCCGCCGGCGCCGTCGAGGAGTCCCAGCCGGACGAGATCGACGCACTGCCGTTCCTGCCGGCCCCCGCCACCCAGGTGTGGGCGACCAGGTCGCTCTCGGCGCAGCCGGGCCAGCAGCAGCCGCAGTTCCTGCGGCTCGACATCGCCCAGCTCACCCCCCGGTTCGTGACGAGCGACTCACCTGCCGCCGTCACGATCACCGGATCGATCGTCAACGTCGGTGACCGCAAGGTCTCCGACATCGTGCTGCGCCTGGAGCGCGGCGAACCCCTCGACGCCGAGGACGACCTGCGCAAGGCGTTGCGGGAACCGGCGGCGGCCGAGGCCGTGCAGCCCAAGTTCACGCAGATCACCGCCGCGCTGGAGCCCGGTCAGCAGAAGGACTTCACGCTGCAGGTGCCATTGCGCGGCACCGACCCGACCTCGCTCGCGGTCGAGCAGCCCGGCATCTACCCGATCCTCGCCAACGTCAACGGCAGGCCGGACTACGGCGGCCAGGCGCGGCTCGCGGCGCTGTCGACGCTGCTGCCCGTGCTCGGGGTGCCCGGCGGCGAGACGAAGGGCAAGCCGGGCGCGCTCGCGAAGCTCACCGTCCTGTGGCCGATCGCGGACCGCCCGCGCCTGGTCCGCCTCGGCGGCGAGGGGCAGTCGGAGCTGATCGACGACGAGCTCACCACGTCCCTCTCGGTCAACGGCAGGCTGTACGGCCTGCTGCAGGCCTACGAGCAGGCGATCTCGTCGATGAGCACGGGCATGTGCCTGGCCATCGACCCCGACCTGCTGCGCACCGTCCAGGCCATGAGCACCGGCTACACGGTGCGCGGTGGCGCGAAGGGCAAGGGCGACGTCGAGGCCAAGCTGTGGCTCGACAGGCTCAAGCTCGCCGTCACGGGCCGGTGCGTCGTGGCGCTGCCGTACGCCGACGCCGACCTCGTGGCGTTGACCAGGGCGAAGCTCGGCACCATGAACACGCTCGCGGTGACCGGCGGTCCCAAGCTCGTCCAGGACGTCCTGGGCGTGCAGCCGCTGCCCGACCTGGTCTGGCCGGAGGACGGCGTGCTGGACCAGACGACGTTCGACGAGCTGGCCACTCCTCAGCCGGACAAGCGCTACAACGGCGTGAAGTCGCTCCTGCTCGACCCGAGCGGCATCGCCGACGCACCGGGGACGGCACCTGTCGTCATCGGCGGCCAGCACCCGGTGACCGCGGTGAAGATCGACTCGATGGTCTCCGACGCGCTGCAGGGCAGCGAGTCGCGCCCGCGCACGCTGTCCGGGGTGACCTCGCCCGTCGAGAACCAGCCGGTGTCCGTGCAGAACGCGCTGGCCGTGCTCGTCTACCGCGCCGGGTGGCAGGGCGACGGCAGGAACGTGCTGGTCACGCCGCCGCGCCGGTGGAACGCGCCGATCTCGGAGATGACCGAGTTCCTGACCACGGCCCAGAAGCTGATCGGTAGCGGCTACGCGGCCCAGACCGGGCTCGAGGAGCTGACCAGGGCCGCCCCGCCGGTGGCGAACGCCAAGATCACCTATCCGCCGGAGGCCGGCGCGCGGGAGCTCTCGCCGCTCATCGCGGACTCCGTGAACAGCCAGAGCGCGCAGCTCAACGGCCTGGTCGCCGCGATGCAGCAGGAGGACAGCGAGCACGCCTCGCCGGCCGACCTGGCCGACCCGCTGCGGCTCGGCCTGCTGCGCGCGATGTCGGGCGCGTGGCGGTCGAACGAGCAGGGCGCCCGCTCCGCGGCGGACATCAGCCAGAGCGAGATCAACGCGCTGACCGGCATGGTCGGCGTGACCCAGCCGAGCAGCCCGATCCTGCTGGGGTCCGGGGACAGCCCGATCCCGGTCACGATCACGAACAAGCTCGACGTCCGCGTGACCGTGCGGATCGCGCTGGCCGACACCCCCGGAATCCGCAAGCTCGACCTCGCCGACCAGGTGCTTCCCGCCCGCGGCGAGCGCGTCGTGCGGGTGCCGGTCGAGGTGCTGCGCTCCGGCCGGTTCCCCGTCAACGTCCGGCTGACCACTCCCGAGGGCGTCGCTCTCGGCGACAGTGTCAAGCTGGAGGTGTCGTCGTCCGCCTACGGCACCATCACGGTGATCGTCACCGTGATCGCCGGGATCGCGCTCGTCCTGCTTTCCGGGCGGCGCATCTACAAGCGGGTTCGCGCCCGCAACGGCGAGAACGGCGGCGCACCGTCCATCGAGAACGTGACACCGGAGAAGTCGAGCGCGTGAGCGAGACAGCCACGACCACCGAACCAGG
>JASLAV010000232.1 GCA_030146905.1 Lentzea sp.
GGTCTGGGGGCTCGGCCCCCAGAAAACACCACGGGCGAGGTACGGTCTGCGCTTTCCGCAGACATACCTCGCCCGAAGGTCGTGCCCCCGGCGCGTCTCGTACAACATCTACACACGCCCGCACCTGCCGTGAACTGCAGGTTTCCGCCACCGTGGAGGTCCCACGTGGCCGCCGTCGTCGCGCTGGCGGTGATGCGGGATGAAGACAACCGCTCGCAAAGATCGCTCGCTGTGGGTGCAGTGCGCCTGCACAGCTCTGGTCGCGCTCGGCGCGGCGTACGCCTCGTACCGGCACGGGCGCGAGTTCGCCCTCCGCTACGGCGCGGACGAGACGACGGCAGCGATCTGGCCGCTGATCGTCGATGGCTTGTTGACCACCGCGACGGTCGAACTGTGGAGGACAGGACACGGTAGCGGGCGCTGGAAGGCGTGGTTGGCATTCGTCTTCGGCATCGTGCTTTCGCTGTGCGCCAACGTCGCGGCGGCGCCAGAGATGAGCGTGTTCGCAGTGGCGGTGGCGGCGTGTCCGCCGTTGGCGCTGCTGCTCGCGGTCGAGCTGCTCAACCACGCGCTCAAGCGCCATCGCGCCGATACGGCAGAGACCGATGTCGACATCAACGAGACGGGCTCGACCGCCGATGCGGCCACGGACGTAGTGCGGCTCGCGGCGGTCTCGGCCGCCACTTGCCCTCCAGCTGCGCCGACCGCTGAGCAGCAGATGTGGATGTACTTTCGCACCGAGCGTGCGCATGGTCGGACGCCGACCGGCGCGGAACTGGACCGTGCCGCAGGGACCAACAACTATGGACGCCGCGTGCTGCGTCGCTGGCAGGAGCAGGGGCGCTTCGTAGCCGCCGTGTGTGGAGACGTAGCGGATCAAGGACTCCGTGAGCCGGCGTATGAGGCAGAAGCGTGAGCACAACTCGGACTGCTCGCACACCGAATGCCGATTCGCGATGCTTCGCGGGTCGCTCGCCTACCTCTGCCAGCTGTTGAGATGGGCTTCGGAGCCGTAGGGGCTCCAACCTTTGAGGTACGGCTTAAGATCCTCGGCGCTGATCTTGGGCGACTCAGGCATTCTCGGCAGCTCGCTGAGCGGATCAATTGTGGCTACATGATCGCGTGCCCAGTCGAGCCACTCGCGGGCATCTGAGACGCCAGCTTCAGCCGGATCCAGAGTATCCAGCCGTTGCTCGAGTGCTTGGCAGTAGGCACGAAGTTCGTCTGCGTGCCGCCAACGCTCGGCTTGTCGGGTGAGGATGGTTGCATAGTGGGCTTCGACTGCCTTCTTTCGGGCTTCCTGCATCGCACGTTCCCACTGAACCTTGCGCTGCGCCTTCGCGTTCTCCTCGTCGATCTGACGCTGACGATCTTCGATAGCGCGGGTCTCGGCTTCGTGCAACAGCGCTGCGAGCCCGTCCTCAATAGTCCGACGCTTGCCGTCAGCCCAGCGATATTGACGCCCCTCCGAGTGGTACGTGGGCAACTCGATTGACAGTCGCTCAGCCTTCTCCGGGTCAGCGGACTGCGGACTGACTTGCTGGATTGTCACCGTATAGCTGAAGTCGCTGATCACGATGTCGAACTCGCCCTCGCGTCGCGAGTAGCGTGGACCATCGGATCGGCCGTAACCGTAGTAATGGTGGTGGTGCTGACTCGACACCGGCCTCGCCGTGATCTTGTGCCCACGGTTCGTTGCCTCGGCGGCAAGCCCCTGCAGGACGAGCAGACACCGCCTGCGCAGGTCCTTCGGCATCATCAACCGTCCGCTGTCGTCACGCAGCTCGGCGACGACGGGATGTGGTGCTCGGAGAGTCTCCGGCACATTGATGGACGGCAGGTTGTCCGCTGTCTGCCTCACGGTGTTGGCATGAAGCCCCTTGACCAACCGGATGTGAAGGTCGCGGTCCTGGTTCCACTGTCTGTTTTTTTCGACGTGATGACCTTCGGGAACCATGCCGTGTCGCTTCGCGAAGTCGACGACCTTTCGCCATCGGTCGATCTCTTCGTCGGTTGGCGCCTTCACCACCATGAGATGGTCTGCCGCGAGGTGTTCGATCAGCCTCTGAGCCTCGGCCCGCCGCTGCTGGGCTGAACGAATGGTCGCCAGCGGCGCCAATCTCGATGTGCGGCGTACTTCGCGCACCCCGATCCGGCTTGTCATCCGAGGCGACGGGGTTGCGAGGATCATCGGGATGATGGCCGTGATCCACGTAGAAGCGGCCAGCCTCAGTCATCTCTGCACGCCACACGCCCCCACGCTTGCTAATGGAGATCAATCCACGATCTCGCAGCACAAGGGCAGAACGGCGGGAGGCGCTGTGTTCAGGGCCGCTGAGGTCCGTGGAGGCATCGACCGCCTTGAGGACTTCTAGCTGACGATCGTTGAGGGGCGTCCAGCGTTGCACTCCCCGATCTCATCACTTGCAGCTCAGCTCATCAATGCGGGCACTGTGCGGCAGCGATATATTTATGCAACCAGTGGGAGACTCGGCCAGATTGGACGCCATCAGTATCACTATCCGCCATGGCCGAGACCGATGCCTCGACCCTATTCCTGTTCGTGTGGACTCGCCAGGTGCTGTGTTCACGCATTGTCCCGTTGCACCCACCAAAGCCACCACCACGTGTGCGCCCACCCGAGTAACCTCTTGATCAACGCGAGCGCGACGCGGCTGAGCGGCAAGGAGGACAACGGCGTGGACTATGACCTTGACCGGCTCGGCTGGCGAGAGATGGAGCACCTCACAGGGGCACTGGCGGTCAGGATCATCGGCAACGGTGTCACCGTGTTCGGAGACGGTGCCGATGGCGGCAGGGAAGCCGCTTTCCACGGTCAGGTCGACTACCCGGTGCCTGACCCCGACGGCCTCTGGGACGGCTACGGCGTCATCCAGGTGAAGCACCGCACGCGCTCGCGCAGCCGCGTAAACAATGCCGACTGGCTGAAGGGACAGATCAAGCAGGAAGTCGCCGACTGGCAGAGTCCCCAGTCGAAGCGAGGGCCGCTGCCCGAGTACCTCCTCGTGGTCACGAACGTCGACCTGACGCCGAAGCCGACTGACGGCGGATGGGCCAAGGTCACTGACTTCATGAACACCGAGGTGACTCCCGCTCTCGGGCTGAAAGGGTGGCGTGTCTGGGACTACCGTCAGCTGTGCACGTTCCTCGATGCAGCAGGAGATATCGCAGGTCGGTACTACGGGCTGATCGCTCCGGGTGACGTCCTGGCCCGATTGCACGAGTACGTGACCGGTCTCGGAGCCGAGCTCGGTGACACGCTGCTGTCTCACACCGCCAAAGAGCTGCTGGCCGAGCAGCACGTAAACCTTGCCCAGGCTGGCGACCATGAGGATCACGCTCTCTCGCTCAACCACGTCGCCGTCGACCTGCCGGCACAGGTCGGGGCAGCCGACGTAAAGGTGATCAAGCACGTCATCCAGCGCGGCGACGAGGAGCTGCGCCGTTCGGCATCGGACAAGCGGTCTGGGCTCGTCGTACTCGGCGGCCCCGGACAGGGTAAGACAACACTCGCACAGTTGATCTGCCAGACGTACCGAGTGGCACAGCTGAAGGACCTGCCCAATCACCGGTTGCTACCGAAGGTGCGGGCCGTGTGCGACGGCTTCGCGGGTGACCTAATCGGCAGGCTAGGCTTCGAGCTACCGGTAATGCGGCGTTGGCCGTTCCACGTCCGACTCGACCGCTACGCCGACGCCGTCACGAGGGATCAAGATCTGACCCTCCTGCGGTATATGGCTAACCGGATCACCCGCACCGCTGCCGGCACGGTGACCGACTCCCAGCTGCTGCTGTGGCTGTCAAAATGGCCCTGGGTGGTGGTGCTTGACGGCCTGGACGAGGTGTCTGACCCGAAAGCTCGCGAGCTCTTGCTCGCACACGTCGACCACTTCCGCATCGAGGCCGCGCAATGCGAGGCCGATCTGCTGTTGGTCGCCACGACCCGCGCACAGGGCTACGCGGCGGAGTTCCCTCCCGACGAGTTCGAGGAACTCCTTCTACGACCTCTCCAACCGGACGAGGCCGTAGAGTACGCAGAGCTGCTGGCCGCCGCGAGGCATCCCAACAACGCGGAGAAGCGCGATGAGATGCTGCATCGCATCCGTGACGCCGCACAAGAGCCGCAGACGTCCCGCCTGATGCGCTCACCGCTGCAGGTAACCATCATGGCCCTGCTGCTCGAACGTCGCCGTCGCGCACCAAACGACCGCTTTGGGCTGTTCAGCGGCTACTACGACACCGTCTACGCCCGTGAAGTGGCCAAGGACACGCACGACGCGACCCTGCTGGAACGCAACAGGACCCACATCGACGCCCTGCAGGCGCGTGCGGGCCTGCTGCTCCAGACGAGGTCGGAGCGGGAGGGCGATGCACAGGCGACGCTCACCGACCAGGATCTGCGCGGGCTGTCCGCGCGTCTGCTGCGCGAGGAGGGACACGACGAGGGCATTGTTGACGCGTTGTCGACGAGCCTGGTTGAGCTGGCGACGCGCAGGCTGGTGTTGTTGGTACACCAGACAGGCGGGATCGGGTTCGAGGTACGCAGCCTCCAGGAGTTCATGGCCGCACGTGCCCTAGTGTCGCGCAACGACACCGACGCCGTCGCCTGCCTAGGGACGATCGCCCCATCAGCACACTGGCGCACCACGTGGCTGTTCGCCGCTTCGGAGATCTTCGCCGCCCGCCCGCAGCTTCGCGGAACGCTCCTCAACGACATGCGCGCGGTGGACAATGTGGACAAGGTCAGCATGGCTGTCCTGCCTGCGTCACACCTCGCCATCGACCTGATCGAGGAGAACATCGCCGAGGACTCACCGCGGTTCCAAGCCCTGCTCGTGGGCGACGCCCTACGCCTGCTGAGCAGACTGCCCGACCTTCATCTGCTGCGCCTGGCCGAGGTGTTGGCTGAGCTGGTGGAACGCAGCCCGTCGGTGGAGGAGCGCATCGTCAGGGAGGTAACCGATGCGCTGTCCACGGCAGGCCCACCCGCTCTCGCCGCGCTGACAGCCTGCGCGGTCTGGGCGAACGGCTCCGGCCGACTCGCTGAACGGGCCAGGGCGTGGCTGCAGCGTGAACAGGACCGCCTCCTCCGTACCGATCCGGCCTGGCGGACTGCAGTGGCGAGCCTGGCGGCTAGTTTTCCATTCGCACAGCTCCGGCCGTTCGAGCTGACTGACCTAGCGTCCAGGGAGCAGCGAACGATTACGGAGTTCCTGGAGCGCCTACCGGACGATGCCAGTCTGCGCCCTTCCGAGGTGCCACTCGCCCGCCAACTCGCGGCGATACTCGGTCGCATCACGGTGGCCCGCAGCCACTGGGCGAAAGGTGGGCTTGACGTCGTACGCGCGGACCGCCTCCACCGGCCAGACCTCGTGGAGCTGAGCGAGGCGCTGGGACACCATCGCGTGGCCGCCGCTCTGGTAGAGGCGGCCGACGAGATCGAGCTGGTGGATTGGCCTGTGGCGGGGGTGCTGCGCCGGGTGCTGGTGCTCTGGTCGCAGCGCCGTCCTGTCGGCCACCTACTGCCCGAACCCGATGTCAGCGGTCCCTGACCTGCACCCGGATGCCCAGTTTCTCCGCCAAGAACACGATGTCATTGGCCTGCTCGGGCGGGAGCTGGGCGTTGATCGACAGCTGGAGGTAGCTCACACTGCCACGGTCGAGCGCGTCGAAGAACCGGCGAAAGATCTGCGCCAGGCCGTCGCCGGCCTCAGGGTCAGATGTCAGGTTCTTCATCACCGTGAACGCGAGCCTCTTTTCGAGAACCGACTCGTCGTCTTCCCCGTCGCCTTTGCCTTCGCCCTTCGTCTTGCCCTTGCTGGTGCCACCAGCTCGACCGGTGGCTCCGCGCGACGCGGCGCCGTCGGCCTCAGATTCAGATTCGGGTTCAGCGTCAGGCTCTGGAGCGGGCCTGGCGAGCCGGTAGGTAGGGGCGTTGAGGTTGATGCCTGCGGCGTCATCGACGACGACCTCCTCCTCGCCCTGCCGAACGATCCGCAGGGTGCCTTCCCGGACAGCCTCGTGGATCGCGTTGCGCAGATCAGACTCGCCGCCGGGCAACAGGCCGAGCCGCGGCGTGTTCCAGAACGCGTCCCGCAGTTCGCTCAACGGACGCTCATAGTCGCTCTCCCTGAGGTTGTGCACGAGGGCTCGGCCAGTGAACTTTCCAGGCGGAAAAGCTTTCTGCGCTTTGGCAAGCAGATCCCAGACCTTCGCCCCGTCCAGCGTGCCCTCATCCATGGTCCGATGCTCGACGGTCCGTTCCGCAGTCGGATCAGGTTGGGCTAGGTACAGCACGTGCTGGAAGCCCCGCGCCACGTAATCGTCGAGACGCTTGCGCGTCTCCTCCCGCTTCGCCTCAGCCTGGTTCGCAAGCTCCTCGTCGCTTTCCACCTCCGGTCCACTGAGGACGCGTTCGTACGCGATATACTCCGTAGCCGTCTTGCGCGCCAGCTGATGCTGCCGCGCCGCAGTCACCACGAAGACGAGCGAGGACGCCCACGCGGTCGGCACCTTGTCGGAGCCCATGCCGAGGAGCGCCCGCACTGCCTCCATCGTCGCGAGCTGAATGCCGTTGCCGATGGTGAACATCGCGGGGTCGAGTGCGACGAGCCTGGTCGTGCGGGCCTTGTCCAGCTCGGCCTGTACTAGCACCTCGCGGTGTGGCAGGTCCTCGTCTGC
>JASLAV010000279.1 GCA_030146905.1 Lentzea sp.
AAGCAAAGGTCCAGCAGGTCGTCCGGCGTCGCGTTGACGCCCTTCATGAGCACGCCCTGGTTGCGCACGTCGCGCACGCCGACCTCGAGCGCGGTACGGGTGGCTTCGGCGACGAGGGGTGTCACGGATTGCGCGTGGTTCACGTGCGTGTGGATCGCAAGGTTCACGCCGCGGCGTGACGCGGTGCGTGCGACTCGCTCCAGGCCCTCGACTACGCGTGGCTGGAGCCAGTGCTGGGGGAGACCGGCGAGTGCCTTGGTGGCCAGGCGGACGTCGCGGACGGTCTCGATGTCGAGCAGGCGCATCAGGAACGACTCCAGCTGCGGCCACGGCACGTTCGCCACGTCGCCGCCGGAGACCACGACGTCGCGGACGCCAGGGGTCTTCTTCAGGTAGTCGATCATCTGGTCCTGGCGGTCGACCGGCTTCAGGGAGAGCTTGTGCTTGTCGATCAGCGGGGTGGAGTTGCCGACCAGGTCCATGCGCGTGCAGTGGCCGCAGTACTGCGGGCAGGTCGACACCATCTCGGCCAGGACCTTGGTGGGGTAGCGGTGGGTCAGGCCCTCGACCACCCACATCTCCGCCTCGTGCAGCGAGTCGCGCTGCGAGTGCGGGTGCGACGGCCAGGTGGGGTCGCGGTCCGAGGAGACCGGCAGCATGTAGCGGCGCACCGGGTCGGCCAGGAAGGCCTCGGTGAACGCGTCGGGGGAGAGTTCGGCGTCGACCGCCATCGTGTTGAACATCTGCGGCGGGATCAGCATCGACATCGTCGCGAACGACGACTGGTCGGCGGCGAGGTCGTCGTAGAACCTGTCGGTCAGCAGGTCGCCCGCCACCTTGCGGAGCTGCTTCACGTTCTTGACGCAGTTCACCCGCTGCCACTGGGCGTCGCGCCACTGCGCCTCGGTCACGTGGGCCCAGCCGGGGAAGCGCCGCCAGTCGGGTTCGACCAGCTCGCGGCGGACGTACGTGTACGGCTGGCGGTCCAGCCGCTCCAGCGCCGTGGGGGCGTCGTGCAGCGCGGTCATCCGTACTCCTCAATGTCGAGGTGGCGTAAAGATATCCTGTCATACCGCATAGCTGCCGTAAATATTTCATCTCAAGGCCTGGTGGAGCGGTGCTCGGGAGCATTTGGGGCGTCCCGTGCGTTCAACCGGTATGCCTGTCTTCGCGCTGCTGCTGCTCGGGTTCTTCGCCGAGGTCGCGGTCATGGTCGCCGTTGGCAACGCCATCGGCGGGCTCTGGATGATCGCGCTGCTCCTCGTGGGCACCCTGGTGGGTCTGTCGCTGGTGCGCAGGCAGGGTGCGCACGCGATGGCCGCGTTGCGCCAGTCGGTGCTGCAGCGCCAGCAGCCGCACCAGGAGATGGCCGACGGCATGCTCATCGCCGCGGCCGGTGCGTTGATCATGGTGCCGGGCTTCATCAGCGACGTGGTGGCGTTGTTCCTGCTGTTCCCGCCGACGCGCCGGGTCGTTAGCCGCAGGATCGCCCGCAAGGCCGAGGCGGCGGCGCTGAGGTTCGAGCACCAGCGCCGCTTCGGGGCCGGTCAGGTCGTCGAGGGTGAGGTGCTCGACGTCGACGCCGACCCGGTGGTCATCACCGAGCGCCGCGAACTGACGTGATCCGCGCGTACCGGCCCGCCGATCTGGACGCGCTCTACGACATCTGCCTCGACACGGGCAACGGCGGCCAAGGGGTGCGCCACCTGTTCGACGACCCGCGCCTGATGGGGCACGCGCACGTCGGCCCGTACGTGGCGTTCGAGCCCGACCTGGCGTTCGTGGCGGAGGACGACGACGGCATCTGCGGATATGCCGTCGCGGCGTCCGACAGCGAGGCCTTCGAGGACCGGTGCGAGCGCGACTGGTGGCCTGACCTGCGCTTCCGCTATCCGTTGACGCCGGACGCGAACCGGGTCGTGCGGCAGATCCACCACCCGGCACGTGTCGACCCGATGCTGGTCCTCGACTATCCGGCGCACATGCACGCGAACCTGCTCCCGCGCGCGAGGGGCAGGGGACTGGGCGGTGCGCTCGTCCGGACGATGCTCGAACGTCTGGAGAAGGGTGTCCACGTGCACGTGCGGCACCACAACACACACGCGATCGGCTTCTGGGAACACGTCGGCTTCCGCGTGATCGACTCGGCCGACAAGCTCGTGCTGGGACTGCGCCTGTAAAAGGCTCAGGTGAGCAGGTCCTTCAGCAGCAGGTCGAAGTCGACGACCTCACGCCCGGCCGGCACCGCGGAGTAGGTCGAGTCGAGGAACCGGCTCAGCTCGTCGGCCGACAGGTGGAACACGGCGTGCGAGTCCTCGGTGAACAGCTCCAGCACGAGCACGTCGCCCTGTCCCGGCCGCAGCCGCACGTCGCCGACGCCCGCCGGTGACAGCAGCCCGTCCGACAGCAGCTCGCGTCCCACCAGCCACGTCGACTCCTGGTCACGGGTCTGGAAGCGCATCGTCACGGCATGCGGATCGTCCGAGCGGTAGTGGAGTTCGACGTTCATCGGCTCGATGGAGCCGTCCGGTCGAACGAACTCAACGACGGTCATGGTTCCGACCCGAGTCTCGTTGAACATCGTCGTTCCTCCTCCGCAGTGAGGGTGCCGCATTCCACACGGGCGCCATGTTCGATCGGTTCACAGCTTTCTCGAACTGCTCGATTGGGTACAGAAGGCCCATGACGGTCTACGGGATCCACGCTTCACACGAGCAGATACACCCCGCCGACCTCCTCGGCGCCGTGCGCAGGGCCGAGGAGGCCGGGTTCGGCGCGGCGATGAGCTCCGACCACTTCTCACCCTGGAGTGCGCGTCAGGGCCAGTCCGGATACGCCTGGTCATGGCTGGGTGCCGCGCTGCAGGCGACGAACCTGCCGTTCGGTGTGGTCACGGCGCCGGGGCAGCGCTACCACCCGGCGATCACCGCCCAGGCGATCGGCACCCTCGCCGCGATGTACCCCGGCCGGTTCTGGGCCGCGCTCGGCACCGGCGAGGCCAGCAACGAGCACATCACCGGCGATGGATGGCCGCGCAAGGACATCCGCACGGCCCGGCTGCGCGAGTGCGTCGACGTCATCCGCGCGCTGCTCGCCGGTGAGGAGGTCAGCCACGACGGCCTGGTCACGGTGGACCGCGCCAAGCTGTGGACGTTGCCGGAGGAGCCCCCGCTGCTGATCGGTGCGGCGGTGAGCCCGGAGACCGCGCGCTGGTGCGCGGAGTGGGCCGACGGCCTGATCACCGTGAACGCGTCGCCGGAGCGCCTGCGCACGGTGGCCGACGCCTACCGCGACGCCGGCGGCCGGGGCAAGCTCCACCTGCAGGTGCACCTGAGCTGGGACCCGAGTGAGGACACCGCGCTCGCGACCGCGCACGAGCAGTGGCGCAGCAACATCTTCCAGCCGCCAGTGTGCTGGGACCTGGAGATGGCCGAGCACTTCGACGTCGTCTCCGAGCGCGTCACGCCCGAGCAGGTCGCCGAGGTCGTGAACATCTCGTCGGACCTGAAGTGGCACGCCGAGCAGCTGAACTCCTACGAGGAGCTCGGGTTCGAGGAGATCTACCTGCACCACGTCGGCCAGGAACTGTCCGCGTTCATCGACGCGTTCGGCCAGCACGTCCTGCCGGAGGTGACCGCGTGATCCGCACGTCGGACGTCTGGTGGAAGAACGCCGTCCTCTACTGCCTCGACGTGGAGACCTTCTCCGACGAGGGGTTCCGCGGCGCCACCGAACGCCTCGACCACCTGCACGCGCTCGGCGTCACGTGCTTGTGGTTGATGCCCTTCTACCCCACGCCCGAAAAAGACGACGGCTACGACATCACCGACTTCTACGGCGTCGACCCCCGCCTTGGCTCGCTGGGCGACTTCGTGGAGTTCGTGCGCTCCGCACGGGACCGTGGCATGCGCGTCATCGCCGACCTCGTCGTCAACCACACGTCCGATGAGCACCCGTGGTTCCACGACCCCGACAAGCGCGACTGGTACGTCTGGGCCGACAAGCCGCCCGAGGACGGACCGAAGGGCATCACGTTCCCCGACAAGGAGGACTCGCTCTGGGAGTACTCCGAGGAGGTCGGCAAGTACTACCTGCACCGCTTCTACAAGCACCAGCCCGACCTGAACGTCGCCAACCCCGCCGTGCGCGACGAGATCGCGCGGATCATGGGCTTCTGGATGGAGCTGGGCC
>JASLAV010000296.1 GCA_030146905.1 Lentzea sp.
AGATGAAGGAGCAGGTGCCTTCCTACGAGGCGAGCGACAGCATCATCGTCTCTCGCCCGAAGCGTGCGATGTGGGTGTTCGGACTCGCCGACCACGCGCCCTGCGCGTGGCTGACCTACCGCACCAAGGACATCCCGAACCGGTTCGCCGCGCCGTCGATCGAGCAGGAGCGCGCGGCCTTCTCCGGGATGGACGACGACCCCGTGGTGCGCCACATCCTGCACTCCCTGGAGGAGGCCCCTGAGCACGTGTTCGACTCGATCCACCAGGTGAAGATGCCCCGGTGGAGCAAGGGCCGGGTCGTGCTGGTGGGGGACGCGGCCTGGTGCATGAACACCTACTCGGCGATGGGCTCCTCGTCCTCGCTGCGCGGCGGCGCCGCACTGGGCGCGGCCCTGCGGGAGCACCCCGGCGACCTCGCCGCCGCTCTGGACGCCTGGGAGACCGGCCTGCGTCCCTACATCACCCGCCAGCGGCGCTCCGCACGGGTCAAGCAACAGCGGTTCGTCCCGTCCAGCCGCCCGGCCGAGGTGCTGGTTTCGGGAGTTCTCGAACTGATCCGCAGGGTCGTCCACCGCCGGCTGGCAGCGGAGTTCACCGCGGCGACGGCTGTTGCCCCGTCCGGCACGGCACGGTGACGGCCATGCGGAAGAGGGCGTTGGTGGTCGGGCTCGGGATCGCGGGGATGTCCGCGGCGATCGGGCTGCGCCGGGCCGGTTGGACGCCGGTGATCGTCGAACGGGCGCCCGAGCGGCGTACCGGAGGCTACTTCGTAGGGCTGTTCCCGGAGGGCCGGCAGGCCGCGGTCGACCTGGGCATCGCCGACCACCTGCACACCCGCAACCCGGAACGGCGACCGGGCGGGAACTCGTGGTCGGTGGATCGCCGGGGCAGGCGCAGGCCGGCTCTGGGATTCCTGGATCAGCCCGGGGAGCCGGCAGCGGTGCTGCGCGGCGACATCGAGGCCGCGTTGTGGCAGAGCATCACCGGCGTCGAGGTGCGATTCGGGACCACACCGGTCGCGATCGACGATGGTCCTGTCGAAGTGCAGGTCCTGCTCGAGGAGGCCGGCACCGGTACACAGTACCGCGAGAGCTTCGACATGGTCGTCGGCGCGGACGGGATGCGCTCGAGCGTTCGCCGGATCGCGTTCGGTCCGGACGAGGACTACCTCACCACGTGGAACGCGATGATCTGCGCCTTCCAGCTGAAGGAGCAGGTGCCCTCCTACGAGGCGAGCGACAGCATCATCATCGCGCGCGCCAAGCGGGCCGTATGGGTGTTCGGGCTCGCCGACCACGCGCCCACCGCGCTGCTGACCTACCGGACCAGGGACATCCAGGAGCAGTTCAGCGGTTCGCGGGTCCAGCGGCTGCGCGCGGTCTTCTCCGGAATGGACGACCCCGTGGTGCGGCACGTCCTGGACTCCCTGGAAAACGCCCCTGACCACCTGTTCGACTCGGTGCACCAGGTGCGGATGCCGCGGTGGAGCACGGGGCGGGTCGTGCTGGTGGGGGATGCGGCGTGGTGCATGAACCTCTACTCGGGCATGGGCGCCACGTCCTCGCTGCGCGGCGGCGCCGCACTGAGCGCGGCCCTGCAGGAGCACCCCGGCGACCTCGCCGCCGCCCTGGACGCCTGGGAGGCCGGGCTGCGTCCGTTCATCACCAAGAACCAGCGCACCGCGCGGCTCAAGCAGCAGATGTTCGTCCCGTCCAGCCGTCGGGCCGAGGCGCTGCGTTCGGTCCTCCTCGGTCTGGTCCGCAGGATCCGCGGACGTCGGCCGGCGACGGAGGCGGGCGGTCAGCGAGCCCAGGCGGTGTCCGGCACGTCGCGGTGAGAACGTCGCGCACGGCGGCCCGACCTTCGGCCGGCTCGGCGCCCTGGGGATCCTCGCCTGCGCGTACCTGGTGGCGTTCGCGTGCTCACGCAACTCCTGGAGCAGGACCGGTTTCAGTGAGCGGCCGCCGGATCTCCGGTGGTGTGAATCCGATCCCGTCTGCCTCGCCGACACCGATTCCCCTTTTTCGCCAAGGAGTTCGGTGACGGCGAGCCAGCCATGGGCAGGCATCGGGAGTATCGGGTGGGCGTACCGCGCGCGCCGGGGCCGGACCTGGTGTTGATCCAGTCCGGCTTCGTTCTGGGCCTGCTGGACGCATCCCTCGATCCGCCACCAGGTCCCGACGCTCCAGGTCAGGTCCGGCGACGTCGAGCGACGGGTGTCCGTGGCGAACGCAATGGGCAATCTCGGTCGGATCACGTGCGCCGGCTGAGCTGATCAACGAGTTCGCCGTCCACGACGCCGATTTCGCCGCCGGCCGGCGCGACCATGACGTGCGCCCGTCCCCGCCGTCCGCAAGCGGGTGAAGCAGCCGGCTTCGGGAGAACCGGAGCTGGATCGGGCCACCCTGCTGTTCCCGGGCGGGACACACCCTGGTGATGCACACGGCCGAGCAGGGCAGAAGCGCTACCCGCGCGGCGTGCTCGTCTCGATGGGGGCGCGGGTCGCCGAGAACATCCTCTACCAGGTCGTGGTGACCTTCTCGATCACCTACCTGGCGCTGCGCGTGGGCAGCAGCACCACCGACATCCTGCTGCTCCTGGTGGTCGCCCACGTCGTGCACCTGGCGATCGTGCCGTGGTTCGGGCACCTCGCGGACCGGTTCGGGCGCCGCCCGGTCTACCTCACCGGCTCGGTCCTGATGATCGGCTGGGGCTTCGCGGGATTCCCGTTGATGGACACCGGGAACCCGGGACTGATCGTGCTGGCGCTCGTCCTCGGCGTGGTCGTGCACGGACTGATGTACGCGCCCCAGCCGGCGATGATGGCCGAGCTGTTCCCGACACGGATGCGCTACGCCGGCGTCTCCCTCGCCTACCAGACGACGTCGATCTTCGCCGGGTCCCTCGCCCCGTTCATCACCGCCAGCCTGCTCAGGGCCTACGGTTCCTCGGTCCCGATCGCGGTCTACCTGGCCGGTGCCGCCGTGATCTCGACGGTCGCGGTGCTGGTCGCCAAGGAGACCAGGGGCATCTCCCTGTCCGCGCTGGACGACCTGGACGAGCGGTCACTCGGCCGCGTCTGATCGCGCGGCACCAGGCCATCGGTCGCCGGGGCACACCCCGCCGTGCTCGTCAGCGTGAAGCCGGATCAGCTGCACGGCCCGGGCT
Source organism: Lentzea sp. (assembly GCA_030146905.1). The sequence goes on from JASLAV010000296.1 coordinate 3,172, forward strand.
TCCGCTTCCGTGAGGGCACCCGCCTCGGCGACCTGCGCCTGTGCAGTACGGCCACGGCGTGAGGGCGTGCGCTACGCGGCCGGGCCGGTGAGCAAGCCCCTCGGATTCGGCACCCGCATCCTGACCGCATTTCTGCGGGACATCTCGCTCGAAAGCGAGGCGGCACACCGCACAGAGCCGATCGACCACCTAGCCCGCCATGAGAGGAGGTTCGAATGCGGCCCAGTTGTGCAGCTCATAGCCCTCCCCGATCTGCGCACCTCGGCGGCACCCCGCCAGGGGAAATGCGCCGGCACGACCAACGCACCGGTTTCGGCGGCCTCGCCGAGCGACCGGGACGGTGATCCCGCCGACTGCGCTCGCGGCGTACTGAGCCGGCCCCGGTCAGCCGCCGTCGATCAGCACCTCGTGTCGGCCGCGGGCCTCATGGGCACGAAGTCGGGCAGCGTGAGGGCCGAATGGGCCGGTCGCGGCTCGGCGGAGGGCATGGTGCCGAGCTTGCGCAGCCTGTCGTTGCGCTGTTCCAGGGCCTGGGCGGTGGTCGGGAAGAGCGTGGCGCCGCCCTCGCCGACCAGCCCCTGGTTCGCGGCCACGAACTCACGCGTGCCGTC
>JASLAV010000275.1 GCA_030146905.1 Lentzea sp.
GCTCATCGGGACACCGTCGCCGGCCTGTTCCTCGCCGTTGCTGCGATCGCGTTCGACCGGGCCCCACCCGTTGCGCTCGGTGAGGAACTCCAGCGAGGAAACCTGGGTCTCACCACGAGGTGCGCTGGGAGTCGCGGTGAAGTCCTTGGTCAGGGTTGTCGTGGCCTTGCCCGCGGTGATCTCGGCGAACACCGGACGCGTCCCGGTGGGACCGCCCTCGCGCTTGATCGTCACCTTCGCGGAACCGCCGGAGAGGTCGGCGGTAGCGGGGGACACCGACCAGTTCTCCGGTGCGGTCAGCCTGGCCGTGGTGGTGCCGGGGCACGGCCGGGTGACCACCAGCTCCGCCTCGACCTGCTCGCCCGGTTCCAGCACGGTGTCGGCGGCCCTCAGCTCGGCCGCGGGCGCGCAGTCCACCCGGTTGCCGAGCTTGCCGGTGGCGGCTTCCACGGGCGTGAGCGGGCGCAGCAGCACGGAGTAGGCGTACTCGGTGCCGGCCTCGACCTGGTACTGCGGCAACGGCTCGTGGAACGTCTCGCTGACGCCGGTCACGCGGTGGGACGCGTGCAGGGTGGTCCAGCCGTCGTTCTTCTTGAGCGCGAACGGGTACGCGGCCCTGTCCAGGTCGTCGTACTGCGAGACCCGCACGTCGAGGTCGCCCGCGACGAGCAGTCCGGCCCGGCCGTTGGACAGCGTCGCCCAGCGCGTGTCCGCGTGGTTGCCGAAGTCCTGGGGCTTGTAGTAGTCGTTGAACTCCTTGTCCACAGTGGACTGGTAGACGCCGATCGGGTTACCGGCCTTGCGGTCGTCGTAGTTCTCACCGGGACCGCGGCCGTACCAGGTGAACTTCCGGTAGTCCTGCGGCACCTTCAGGGTGAAGCCGATGCCCGGCAGGTAGCTCAGGTCGCGCATGCGGTCCCGCGCCGCGACCCGGTGACCGACGTGGATCTCGCCGTCACCGGTGATCCGGTAGGTGAAGGTCTGGCCGAACGACGCGTTCTGCACGGCCTGGGCCGTCGAGCTGGCCGTGATGACCGCGTCCGCCCCCGACCGCGCGACCGTGACGCTCGACGGCGTGGTCCTGAGCCGGTCGAGGCCGTTGCGGTACCAGGAGTTGTCCTCGCTCATGAACTCGTTGGACAGCGGCGCGCGCCACGCGTCGAGCTCGGGACCGGTCCTGATCAGCTCGGTGCCGCGCACGCGCATCGACGTGAGCGTGCCGGTGGACTTGCTGACGACGTACCGGAAGTCCTTGCCGGACACCACGATCTCGGTGCCGGTCTGGGTGGTGGTCAGCTCGCCGGGAAAACCGGAGGTGTGCAGACCGGCGATCTGCGTGCCGCCCAGCGGGAACTGCGCGATGCCGACGTCGTTGCCCTGCCGGTCGGTCGCGCGGACGGTCAGCAGGCGTTCGGTCGGCGCGGTGAAGTCGGGCAGCGTGGTGGTGCCGGGCTGGAGCTTCCCGCGGTGCTGGGCGATCGTGCGGCCGTTGTCCTGGACCTGCCAGCGCAGCTCCAGGTCGTCGGTGCCGGTGAACTGGCGTTCGCTGACGGTCGTGAGCTGGTTGCCCGCGAACGAGAACCGGATGGGGGAGTGGACCGCCATCAGCTCGGTGGTCTCCGGCTGCGGCCTGCGGTCCGCCCACACCACGCCGTCGACACCACCGGTGCCCGCGCCGTAGGACTGGTGGCGGCCCTTGTCCTGCAGCGTCTCGAAGTCGAGCGCCAGGACGGCGGTCTTCGCCGGGTCCTGCGCCAGTTCGGCCTCGGTCAGGGCGCGGTGGTAGATCCGGACCTGGTCGACGGAACCGTGCGCCATGCGGGTGCCGACGTTCTCCTGCATGGTCTCGGCGTTGCGGCCGATGTTGACGGGCCAGTGCGACCAGTCGACCGTGCCCGTGAAGTCGGTGGTGGCGACCTCCTCGCCGTCGATCAGCAGGCGCAGCCTCGAGCCGTCGAACGTGCCGGTGACGCGGTGCCAGTTGCCGTAGAAGTCCGCGGGGACCGTCGCCCGGACCGTCCGCCAGGTGCCGCTGTGCACGTGGAACTCCAGCGTCGTGGCGTCGGCCATCTTCAGCGCGTACTGGTGGTCGCCCTTCGAGATGACCGTGAAGTCACCGGTCCACGTGTCGGGCTTGACCTGGGCGTCGAGGGTGAGGCCTGTGCTCACCTCGTCGAGCTTGCGGTCCCGGTAGACCTCCACGAAGTCGTCGAGCCCGCTGAGCCGCAGCGCTTTGCCGTGCGGTCCGTCCACGTGCGACGGTTTGCCGGAGAGCCAGCTCATGATGCCGTTGGCGCTGTCGGGGGTCGTGAGGAGCGGCAGGGCGATGTTCTGCTCGGCCCAGTCCCAGATGAAACCGCCCTGCACCTGCGGATACGCGCGCACGACGTCCCAGAACTCCTGGAAGTTGCCGAGGCTGTTGCCCATCGCGTGCGCGTACTCGCCCATGATGATCGGCTTGGTGGTCGTCTTCGCCTTGGCCTCGAGGCTCGCGGGCGAGGGGTAGCGCGGGCCGGCGACGTCCGCGAAGGGCGCGTCGCCGTCGGGCACGTTGGGCTGGTGGTACAGCGGGCGGGTGTCGTTCTTCTTCGCGTACTCGGCCATCGTGTGGTGGGCCTTGCCCAGGCCCGCCTCGTTGCCGGTGTCCCACATGATCACGGACGGGTGGTTCTTGTCGCGCTGCACCATGGCGACGAACCGGTCCTGGAAGGCGTCCTGCCACTCGGGGCGCTCGGCCAGGCAGTCGGACGGGCAGCTGTCGTGGTGGTGGGTCTCGATGTCGACCTCGTCGGCGATCATCAGGCCGTTGCGGTCGGCGAGCTCGTAGAAGTACGGGTCGCTGGGGTAGTGCGAGGTGCGCACGGCGTTGATGTTGAACCGCTTCATCAGCCGGACGTCCTGTTCCTGGTCGGCGCGGGTGACGTGCCGGCTGCCGTGCACGGAGGTCTCCGCGCGGTTGGTGCCGCGGAACAGGACGCGCTTGCCGTTGATCTTGAGCTGCCGGTCCGCGATCTCGATCTCGCGGAACCCGACGGGCTGCCTGCCGGTCTGGACCACCCGGCCGTCCTCGACCAGCTCGACGCGGAGCTCGTAGACGTTCGGGGTCTCGTCGGTCCACTTCAGCGGGTTCACGACCTTGCCGTCCGTGACGGCGACCTCACGGCCCTGCGGGTCGAAGAGCCTGGTCCGGACGGTGTGGCCCTCCTGCGGCCCGCCGATCCTGACGTCGGTGCTGATCGTGGCGTCGCGGTACTGGGCGTCGAGGTCGGTTTTGATGGTGACGTCCTGCAGGTACGTCCTGGGCGTCGAGTAGAGCCAGACCTCGCGGAAGATGCCCGAGAACCGCCACTGGTCGTAGTCCTCCAGGTGGGAGCCGGCGGACCAGCGGTGGACCTGGACCTTCAGGGTGTTCTTCCCGGCCCTGAGCCTGCTCGTGATGTCGAACTCGGCGGGTGTGTACCCGCCCTGGTCGTAGCCGACGTACTCGCCGTTCACCCAGACGAAGTAACCGCTGGTCACGCCCTCGAACCTGACGAGCGTGCGGTCCCAGTCAGCCGGGAGGTCGAAGGTCTTCTCGTAGACCCCGGTGGGGTTGACGTCGCGCGGGATCGCCGGAGGGTCGTCCGGGTACATCTCGGTGGGGATGTTGCGGAACATCGGGTGGTCGAGGAAGTCGGTCTGCCACGTGTGGGGGACCTCGACCGTGCGCCAGCCGTCCGGTGTGTCCCTGACGTCCTCCGGCTTGTCGAACATCCGGATGCGCCAGTCGCCGTTCAGGCTCAGGCGCCGTTCCGGCCGCAGGTCCGGGTGAGGCGGCTCCTGGTTCTCCCCGGTCATCCTGGGATTCTCCAGGTACGCCAGGACATCCAGAGGCTCGGCCTGTGCGGTTGAAGGGGAGAGTGAGAGCGCTACCACCGTGGCTACGACGACACGAAGCATGCCTTCGGAAGCTAGGGGCGCGCCGGTGACGTCGTCAACGGATGTCCGTTCTTTCTGTCCTGGCCAATCGCACGTGGTGGTTCCAACAGCCGGAAATCGCACTCCGTACGGCGGCACGCGTTAGTGTCGGATCCATGCAAACCTGGTCATCAATTCCTGTGCCGCGGGTTGCGGGGGACCCCCGCCCGCTACGGCTGTTCGACACTGCGACGGGCGAGGTTCGCCCGACGGCCCCAGGAGACACCGCCAGGTTGTACGTCTGCGGCATCACACCGTACGACGCGACTCACCTCGGCCACGCCGCCACCTACCTGGCGTTCGACCTCGTGCAGCGCGTGTGGCTCGACAACGGCCACAACGTGCACTACGTCCAGAACGTCACCGACGTCGACGACCCGCTGCTCGAGCGGGCGCTGAGGGACCAGGACGACTGGGTCGTGCTCGCCATGCGCGAGACCGCCCTGTTCCGCGAGGACATGGAGGCCCTGCGCGTCCTGCCTCCCCAGGACTACGTGGGCATCGTCGAGGCGATCCCGGAGATCGTCGAGGTCGTCGCGAAGCTGCTGAACGACGGCGTCGCGTACCGCGTGGACGACCCCGAGCACCCGGACATCTACTTCGAGCACAACGCCACGGGCCGCTTCGGCTACGAGTCGAACTACTCGCCGGAGAAGATGCGCGAGCTGTTCGCCGAGCGCGGCGGCGACCCCGACCGCCCCGGCAAGCGCCACCCGCTCGACGCCCTGCTCTGGCGCGTGAAGCGCGAGGGCGAACCGTCGTGGCCGTCCGAGCTGGGCGAGGGCCGCCCCGGCTGGCACATCGAGTGCAGCGCCATCGCCCACAACCGCCTCGGCATGGGCTTCGACGTCCAGGGCGGCGGCTCCGACCTGATCTACCCGCACCACGAGTACTCGGCCGCGCACGCGGAGGCCCAGACCGGCGAGCACCCGTTCGCCCGCCACTACGTGCACGCGGGCATGATCGGCCTCGACGGCGAGAAGATGTCGAAGTCGCGCGGCAACCTGGTCTTCGTCTCGAAGCTTCGCTCCGAGAAGGTCGACCCGAACGCCATCCGCCTCGCGCTGCTGGCCGGTCACTACCGCGCCGACCGCCCGTGGACCCAGTCGCTGCTCGACGACGCGCTGGTCAGGCTGGACAAGTGGCGCCGCGCCGCCGCCCTGGACACCGGCCCGTCCGCCGCGGACACCGTGGCACGGCTGCGCGACCACCTGGGCAACGACCTGGACACGCCGCGCGCGTTGGCCGCCATCGACGCGTGGGCCGACGAGTCGCTGTCGCACGGCGGTCAGGACAGGCACGGGCCGACCCAGGTCCGCACGGCCGTGGACGCGCTTCTGGGCGTGGAGCTCTAACGGTCTGACTGGTGTGGGGCACCGAGGTGGTGCCCCACACCGACATCAGTGTTCCCAGCGGATGCCGTAGCCGTGACCTGCTTGCAGGTCGGCGAACGCGACGTGGACCTCACCCAGCTCGTTCGCGGGCAGGTAGTCGCGTCCGGTGTCGATCTCGTCGGCGTCGCGATGGAACACGTGGTCGACACGCCACACAGCGGATGGGACGGCTTCGCCGAACCTCGTCACGAGCCGGAACCGTTCGCACCGCCGTTCGGGCCAGAACACGTACCGCGGACTCATCGGCTGGTCGTGCGGAAGGCTGATCTGCAGCACCAACTCGTGCAGTTCGCCGGCTTTCAACCTCCTCGGCAGCCCGAGGTGCATCATGATCCGGCGCGGAGACGGCCATTCCTTCGAGAGCAGCTGCGCTCCGTGCAACACCGATATGTCCACCTTGGCCGATGCGCCGTCCTCGTGGCGTGCCAAGGTCAGCGACCACATGATCCGGTCGAGGCCGTCGCGGTCCGCGACGATGGTCCGGCTTTCCGTGCAGCGGGGTGTGTCCCCGTCGAGACTGAGGATCGCCTCGAAGTCCCGCACGTGCCAGGTGTGCTCACGGGTGACCGGTGTCGTGCCGGGTCCCGTCGCCGGTGTGAGCGCGACCTCGACCAGCCTCGTCATGGCTTCGTCGATCCGGCGCCGGCACGTTCCCGGGCTGCGGTCCTGTTCGGCCGCCAGCCAGTTGATCCGCTGCTGCAGGAACCGGAACTGCGCGTCCGGGTTGAGTCCCAGCGGTGTCGTGACGGCCAGCCGCAGGTGGTGCGGCAGTTGCTGGGTCTTGGCGTGGACCCAGTCGCCGACCTTCCGGCGAACGGTCTCGGGACCGTCGAGAGTGGTGAGGTCGCAGAGCTGGAGCAACGTGGGGCCGACATGACGGTCGATGTGCAACGCGTGCACACCACGTCCCCGGCTCAGCTGCCTCAGCTCGTTGAACAGGGCATCCGGGCCTGAGGTGGCGACCGGCGGTCCGGTCGGCTGCGTGCCGGACTGCCGCGGGGCGAACCGCGTCGACCCGGCAGCGCGATCGAACGCCCGCACCCACGGTTCCCGCATCCTCATCGACACCCGGCAGGCGTTGAGGATCGTGTGCAGGCTTTCCGAACGCAGCGGTCGAGGATCGGTGAGCCAGCGGTGTGCGGACGTCGGTGTGATCGGGTGCCCTGCCTCGGCCGCGGCGTCGCACAGCGCCTTCGGGGTGAAGAGCCCTGACTGGTGTGCCAGCAGGACGAGCTCGCGGTGCAGGTCGTCCCAGGTCTCCACCCGCTCGGGATGGGGAGGCCGGGTGGAGCCCCTGCTGCGGGCGGTCTCCCGCCTCCACACGTGCTCGGCCTCCACCACGGCGTCGGCTCGCCCGCACTCGCGCACGAACGTCGTGATCAGCTCGAGAGTGGGGATGCTCCGTCCGCTCAGGGCCTCGGACAAGGATGCCTGGGAGTAGCGCGTGCGGGAGGCGAGCTGTACCAGGGTGAGGTGGGTGGCATCGGTGTAGATCTTGCGCAGGTACGTCGCGATGACCGCGGCGGGACTGTCGACTTCGGCGATCGGCTTGAGCCGCTTCTTGCTCATGATCGCTTAACCCATCTCGCCCTTCTGAGGCCGGAGCGCTCCTGGGGGCAAGAGTGTGGTGGCGGCCGCCAGGACGGCACCGAGCAACACGAACGCGAGAAGAATTCGCAATTCTGCCTCGCGTGTCTCGGAGGGGGGCGCCGAATCGCCGGACGGGGTCGCGGTCATCGTTCGGAGACGTGACAGCACGGTTTGCAAAGGTGCTGCCGCCGCAAGGATGAAGGGATTCACCAGTTCAGCTCTCTGGTTGCGGTCCGGAAAATTTGCGGAACGTGCTTCGGGAGCTGCCGTATCCCGTGGTCACGCGTTCTGCTTGCGGTTTGATAGCGGTCGCCGAGAGTGCGGGTCAAGGCATTCGGGCTGGGCGCTGAAGAACGTGCGCGAGATGATGTGGAATTCAGTCCAGATCCCGTAAGCGCCGCATAATCTTCGGCTGGCGGCCCACGGGCTGTGGAGGTGGACCGGATGCACGACAACCACCCAGGTCAGGAACATTCGGGCGGTGGCCTTGATCTGTCGAGCGATTGACCAGCCCGGCTGCTTAAATCAGACGCCGCTTCCAGGCACTATGGTCTCGCCTTCCGAAGAAGGCGCCGAGTCTCGCTGGCGGTCCAGACGAGTTCGGTCAGGCAGGCCCCTTGCTGCCGCTTGTGGGAGCTGCCGACGCGTTGACGGGGTGTCCGGTGCTCGGGCACCCCGTATCCGTGGAATTCCTCGCCTGTCGGAATCATAACGCAATGAGCCTCGACTGATGAGCCCTGCGCTGCTCGGTCTCGTATTCCAGACATCTACCCGTGAATAGGTTGTCGCGCTTTCTTGGCGTGGAGTTCCGACCGGCTGACGGGCCAGGCGGTGAACTTCTCCGGGGCGGCGTGGCCGGACTCCCTAGAGAACCGGCCAACCGGTGGCGGCGCTCGGCTGCAGCCCCAGCGCCAGCTGCTCCGCGTAGACGCTGAACGCGATGGCCGTCCGAGGCGTCGTGCCCGTCTTCGTCAGGTGCAGCGCACGCAGTCGGGCGAACGCGACGATCCAGTCGTCGACCTCGTCGAAAGCGACCAGCCACGGTGTCGGCTCGTCCGTCCGGTCACGCACCCGCCGGACCGGTCCGGGGTCGGTGAGCACCTCGCGGTGGCGCACCCAGAACTCGTCGGAGACGTCGAACATGCGCCGCAGCAGCTCGTCCGCTGCCGGTCGGCGCCACCACGGCCTGCGGTGCGGCGGAACCACGCCGTCCTCGAGCAGGCGCAGCAGCTCGTCGAGCAACGCCGTCAGCGCGGTGAGGACGTCGTCCGAGCACCGGAGGAGCAGACCGTCACCGGCCGGGATCGCGTCGAAGTGCAACTCGCGCATCAGGCGCTCCGGAAGCTCGCGCGCAGCCCGAAGCGCGTCAGTTGTAAGGCCATGATCTCCGCCCCGGAGCGGTCCCGCACGGCCACCACGGAACTGCCGGAGCGGTGGACCTTCCGCGTGTTCTCCCGCGCCTGTGCGTCGTCATGACCGCACACCGTCCGCAAGATGTGGTGCACCAGAACGAACGTGTTGACGTCGTCGTCGTGCACGACGACCTGCCATCTGTCCCCTTCGATCACCGGCAGAGTATGCGTCAGGGCCACAATGGACTCGCGACGGAGGCCCGGCAGGAGCTGCGGTTCTCGAGCAGGAAGCGTTGTGCTGCGGGGACTCCCAGGGCTTGGGAGCAGGCCGCGTCGGCCGGGTTCCTGCTGGCGGAGCATCGGCAGGCCGAGGACGGCGTCCAGGATTGGTTCGAGCGCCGGCACGAGTGCTTCGAAGCTTGAGCGCCGTGCCGTTCAGGCCAGCCTGAACACGTAGGTGGCCAGCACGATGCCGGACGTCTCCCCATTGGCCCTGTCCGTGAACGAGCTCTCGGTGATCGTGGTGGTCTGCGGGATGAAGGTCGTCGAGATGGCCTCGAACTTCCACCCCTCGGCTTCGATCTCGTTCAGCATCCGGGTGTGGCTGTTGCTCTTCCGCGTCATCGTGACCATGCCGAACAGAGTCGTGCTCTGGATCTCGATCGAAATCTGGAAGGGCCTCGCGCCTTCAGCCTTCGCCGCACGAGCTTGCCCTGCAGGTGACTCGGCGAAGCGTGCGGCCGCCTTCTCGGCCGAGCGGCGCTCATCGGCCGCCTTCTTGGCCGCGATCTCCTCCGGTGTCTTGCTGAAAAGCCACACGCGACTCTCCCCGTTGCTGCCGTCATCTCGGTGCGCAGCGGGCTTGTCGGGTCAGCGCGAACACTCGTTACAGGCTGTGAGGACTGAACGTGGAACCGCCCCCGAGGCGGAAGCACCGGGGGCGGTTCGTTCAGCGCCGGAACGATCAGACGTCGAGCGTCCAGCTGTTGAGCGTGCCGGTGTCCAGGAACGCCGCGTCGCGCACGCGCAGCGTCCAGGTGCCGTTGGCCGCCTCACCCGAGAGGTCGCGGGCGAAGGTCTCGTTGATGTTGTCGGCCGAGCCGCCGGTGCGGTTGTGCAGGTTGTAGACCGAACCGTCGGGCGCGACCAGGTCGACCACGAGGTCGCCCTTGTAGGAGTGGGTGATCGCGACGGCGACCGACGAGCCGGTCGCCGCGTTGCCCGAGCAGCCGGAGACGACGATGGTGCTCGTCACGGTCGACAGGTCACCGATCGCGACCGGGGTGGAGTTGGTCTTGGCGTCACAGCCGCCGCCGACCGCGTTCACGACCCAGGAGAAGGTCGCGGTGCCGGTCTTGCCGGCGGAGTCGGTCACCGTCGCGGTCACCGTGGAGGTGCCCGCCGCGGTCGGGGTGCCGGTGATCGCGCCGGAGGCGGACGCCGACAGACCGGCCGGGAGACCGGAGACCGACCACGAGTACGGCGCGGTGCCGCCGCTCGCCGAGAGCTGCAGCGATGCCGGCGAGCCGACCGTGGAGGTCTGCGTGCCGGGGTTCGTCACGGACGGGTTGCCGGGCTGCGAACCACCGAAGAGCGTGTGGAGCAGCTTGTTCGGGGAACCGGTGCCGGGGCTGGTGATCTTGTTCGGGGTCGAGGCGGCGTTCAGGCCCGCCCAGACGGCGTCGGGGCTGTCGGTCGGGTGCGTGGCGAGCCACAGGGCCGCGCCGCCTGCGACGTGCGGGGAGGCCATGGACGTGCCGGAGATGTTGTTCGTGGCGGTGTCACTGGTGTGCCACGCCGACACGATGTTCTGGCCCGGCGCGAAGATGTCCGTGCAGGTGCCGTAGTTGGAGAACGAGGCGCGCGCGTCGGTGTTGGTCGACGCGTTGACCGTGATCGCCTCGGCGACGCGGGCCGGCGACGACGAGCACGCGTCGGCGTTCGAGTTGCCGGACGCGAGGGCGTAGGTCACGCCCGACGCGACGGAGTTGCGGACGGCCGTGTCCAGTGCGGCGGCGGCTCCACCGCCGAGGGACATGTTCGCCACGGCCGGCTTCACCGCGTTCGCGGTCACCCAGTTGACGCCGTCGACGACGCCCTGGATGGTGCCGGAGCCCTGGCAGTTCAGGACCTTGACCGCGACGACCTTCGCGGCCTTCGCGATGCCGTACTCGGCGCCCGCGACGGTGCCGGCGACGTGCGTGCCGTGGCCGTTGCAGTCGCTGTTGTTGCCGTCACCGGAGGTGTTGGTGCCCCAAGTGGCGCGGCCGCCGAACGTCTGGTGCGTGGTGCGCACACCCGTGTCGACGATGTACGCCGTCACGTTCGCCGCGGTCGTGTCGTACTGGTAGCCGTTGCTCAGCGGCAGATCCCGCTGGTCGACGCGGTCCAGACCCCACGACGGCGGGTTCTGCTGGACGTCGAGGAGGCTGACCTCGGCGTCCTGCTCGACGAACGCGACCTTCGGGTCCGCGGCGAGCTTGGCCGCCTGCGTGGCGGTCATCTTCACCGAGAAGCCGTTGAGCGCGTGCTGCCAGACCTTGCCGACCTGGCCGCCGTACTTGCCCGCCAGCTCCGGAGCGGCGGCCCTCGACGCCGCACCGGGCTTGAGCGAGACGATGTAGCTGTCCTTCACGACACCGGCGCGGTCGGCGCCCAGAATCGTCCCCACGTTTTCTTGAGCGGAAGCGGCGGGAGCCACAGCGGCGGCCAGACACACGGCCGCGGCGGCGGTGAGTCCCATACCCAAGACTCTTCGCATTGCAGGGTTCTCCCTCGTGCAGGGAACAGGGTGACCTGGACGCTAGACCTAAACCGCAGGTCAGAGGGATACGCCGTCGGATGCGAACTGTTGACAGATTTGACGTTTCGTGGAAGGCCGAATGGTCGCTCTGAGTCACGGGAAGAGACTGAGAGGACGCATCTCGATTCCCTATATCAACTCGAACGCCGAGAGGTCCACCCCTCGATCGGCCCTACCGACCGGTAGGAAACACGACATAGCGTCGCCCGAACGGAGGAACGAACTGATCGGGCAGTTCACCGCTCGGGGACGCTTGTCATCCGGTGTCGTGCGAGCTGTGTTGCAGCACAGCTGATCTCCTCATCGCGGTTGCCCGGTCCGGCGTTACACCGGCCCTGCACGAAAACCGAAGACCAAGGAGAACTGCCTATGAAGCGCATGGCTGTCGCGGCCGTGGCCGTGCTGACGGGTGCACTCGCGACGACGGTTTCCCCTGTCGCCGTCGCCGCACCGCACCCGTCCGCCGGCCTGCTCGCCGCGATGCAGCGCGACCTCGGGCTGGACGCCACGCAGGCGGCGCAACGGCTGCGTCGGGAGAGCGCGGCCGCGGTTCTGCAGCGAGTCGCGGAGGGCTTCGCCGGCGAGAGCTACGGCGGCGCGTGGTTCGACGCGTCCACCGGCAAGCTCGTCGTGGGCGTGACCGACGAGGCCAAGACCGACCGGCTCCGCGCGCTCGGCGCGGAACCCCGCACGGTCGCGCACACCGAGGACGACCTCGACGCGGCCAAGGCGAGGCTGGACGCGTCGCGGGCTCCCGCCGAGGTCACCGGCTGGTTCGTCGACACGAGGGCGAACGCGGTCACGATCACCGTCAGGCGCGGTCAGGCCGACGCGGCCAAGCCGCTGGCGGAGAAGGCCGGCGCGGTCGCGAAGGTCGTCGAGACCGACGAAACCCCGCGCCTGTTCAAGGACATCCGGGGTGGCGACGCCTACTACATCAACAACGCCGGACGGTGCTCCGTCGGCTTCGCGGTGCAGGGCGGCTTCGTCTCCGCCGGGCACTGCGGGTCACCCGGTG
>JASLAV010000300.1 GCA_030146905.1 Lentzea sp.
CGAGCGGGAGGCCGGTTCGGACACGGCGTCGATGCGCACGCGGGCCAGGCTGGACGGCGACCACTGGGTGTTGAACGGCACGAAGTGCTGGATCACCAACGCCGGTGAGTCGACGTGGTACACGGTCATGGCCGTCACGGACCCGAACGCGCCGAAGAAGTCGCAGGGCATCTCGGCGTTCGTCGTGCACAAGGACGACCCGGGCTTCGTCGTCGGTTCGAAGGAGCGCAAGCTCGGCATCAAGGGCTCGCCCACCCGCGAGATCCACTTCGAGAACTGCACGATCCCGGCGGACCGCATCATCGGCGAACCCGGCACCGGCCTGAAGACCGCGCTGCGGACCCTGGACCACACGCGCCCGACCATCGGCGCGCAGGCGGTGGGCATCGCCCAGGGCGCCCTGGAAGCGGCCGTCGCCTACGTGAAGGACCGCAAGCAGTTCGGCAAGTCGATCTCCGAGTTCCAGGGCGTCCAGTTCATGCTGGCCGACATGGCGATGAAGGTCGAAGCCGCCCGGCACATGGTCTACGTGGCCGCGGCGAAGGCCGAGCGGGGCGAGCCGAACATCGGCTTCATCACGGCGGCGGCCAAGTGCTTCGCGTCGGACGTGGCGATGGAGGTCACGACGGACGCCGTGCAGCTGTTCGGCGGCGCCGGCTACACGCGCGACTTCCCGGTGGAGCGCATGATGCGCGACGCCAAGATCACCCAGATCTACGAGGGCACGAACCAGATCCAGCGCGTCGTCATGTCGCGCGCCCTGCTCAAGGGCTAGATCAACGATCTTGACCACGGTGTGGAGGCGGCCGATTTTCATGATCATGCCGCCTCCATGCCGTGATCTTGAGAACCGAACACACCGTTGATAGCCAGCCGCGCCCGCTCGTGGCTGGACGGGACGAGATGCGTGTACGTCCGGAGCGTGAAGCCCGGATCGGAGTGGCCCAGGTACTCGGCCAGCTCCTTGATCGAGACGCCCTGAGAGAGCAGGACCGAGGCGTAGAAGTGCCTCAGCGCGTGCATCCCGTCCGCCCGCTTGCGGTAGATCAAACCGGCCTCCCGGAACGCGCCCAGCCAGACGACCTTGTGGAACAGGTCACCGGTGTAGAGCCGCCCAGCGTCCCCGGTCGCCAGCAGCCGGACCGTCACGGGATCACCCTCCGGGTCCCTCCACGGCAAGGTCACCTCGACCGGTGGGAAGAGCCGCATGTGCTCCCTGATCGCCCGCAGGACGCCAGAGGCCAGCGGTACCACCCGCCGCTTCCCGCCCTTGGGCAGCGCGAACACGAGTTGCCCGCGAACCACCCTGAGTTGCCGCTGGACGCGCAGCACCATCCCGGCGTCGTCCACGTCGTCCGGTGACAGCCCGAGGATTTCGCCCTGCCGGAGACCGCATCCAGCGCCGAGGGGGCAGATGATCGCGAAGCGCGGTTCGAGTGCTCCTTCGATCTCCAAGACGCGGTCTTCCGGCCAGACGACGATGTCCGGGCTGACCGACGTCGGACGCTTGATCGTCTTGGCTTTACACGGGTTCTCGGTGATCAGCTTGTCTTCAACGGCCGAGTCCATCACCGACGACACGATGGTGAACAGCACCGTTTTGTAGTTCTCGCTCAGTCGCTCCTGTTCCAGGACGCCGAGCCATTCGCGTACGGTCGCAGGCTTGATCCTGCCGACCGGCAGTTCGCCGAAGTGCGGGTAGATGCGACTCTTCAACCTGCTGTTGAGCACTTCCCGAGTAGCGGCATCCGGCGACTGCGCTTTGATCCAGTTCTCAGCCTGTGCTTTGAACTTGCGCTTACCCGCTTTCGGGTCGACGTACTTGCCCTCCAGTTTGTTGGACTCCACTTCCAGCAGGAAGTCATCGGCCCGCTTCTTCTGCCGGTCCGGGTAGCTCTTGCTCTTCTCGGCTCCGCTGGGGTCCAGATAGCGGACCCGGTAGCGGAGCCCTTGGCCGTACACAGAGGTTTTGACCTTGGTCACCTCCTTGGTGACGGGGTCCTTGACCTCCTTCCACCAGCGATCTTGGACATGCCCCACGGCACACTCCTCCTGTCTTTCGAATTGCCGAAACGTCTAGGCGGCTTGTTCGTCCGGCTGCTCAGCCCAGGCACGGACCTTTGCCGGCACGTATCGCAGGTACTTCCCGACCTTCTTCACAGGCGGGCCGATCCGCTGCCACTTCCACTGGTAGAGCGTCTTAATCGGGACGCCCAAGAACTCTGAGACCTCTTCCACACCCCACAGAGGCTCAATGCTGGTCATGACTTCCCCCCAAGGTGGTCAAGCCGCTAGCGAAGTTGCCGAAAGTTCTGGCGGCTCCCCAGCCGCCAACATCGCGCGGTCGTACTCAGCCCTCCACCGCGTCCGTTCCGCGATGGCGTGCATGAGCAGATGTGCCCGTGGTGGCACGTTGGGGTCACCAGGCCGGACCTTGTGCCAGACGAGCTGGGATGAGTCCCGTTCCGGCTTCTCGATCCCAACCGCCGCCAGGGCCTCGATGACGAAGCGCTTCCGGTCCGCCCGGTGATCGGCGAGCGTCTTGCCCGACCACTTCCGCGACACCAGCACCCGCCGACCGGGCAGGCCGAGGGTGGTTCGCCGATGCGCGCGCCCCTTGCAGTGGCCCGGTGTGGTGCGTGAGCCCGCTCCGCGAGGCTGTACGCCGTACAGCAGCCACACCGGACAGCGGTCGGAGCAGGGCGTCACGGCCAGCTCGTCCGCCAGTCGGTCAGCGTGCCTGCGCTGGCGGTCGGTGGTCTGCTCGACCACTTCGCCGATGGACTTCGTGAGGTACTTCGTCAGGTAGCCGATGTGGCGTCCGGCTTCCTCGGAACCGCCGAGGATGCCCTTGGAGTGCACCTGACGGCCGAACGTCACGACGTGCGCAGGCTCGTCGACCTCCGCGTCTTCCCAGGTGTTCAATGCCTTGCGCGTGTTCGGATCGACGAACGCCTTGATGTTGGTGTCCCAGACGGGCAGCTCGTCGACGTAGACGCGTTCGTCGTGGTTGGGCCACCACACCTGGTGGTAGGTGGCCGCCGTGACCAGGCGGATGGTCTCGTGCGGGATCGAACCGCGGATTGCCGCGTGCAGGTGCGGCGCCGCCCGCCGCTGCGGTTCCACGGTGGCGAAGTACTGCACGTCCCACCCGACGACGCGGCGCAGGTTCTGCCACCACCGGTCAACCAGGGACGCGAAGTGCACCGCGTCCCGAGCCGCCCGCCGGTAGTCGTA
>JASLAV010000322.1 GCA_030146905.1 Lentzea sp.
GCGGGAAGGTGTTCGGCGATGATGACGTGCGCGTTCGCGCCGCCGGCGCCGAACGAGGAGATGCCGGCGATCCGGCGGCCTCCTACGGGACGCGGCCAGGTGCCTCCCTCACGGCACAGCTCGAACGGCGTGGCCGCGAAGTCGATGTTCGGGTTGGTCCGCTCGGCGTGCAGCGTCGGCACGAGCTCGCCGTGGCGCAGCTGGAGCACGACCTTGGTCAGTCCGGCGATTCCCGCCGCCGCCTCGAGGTGCCCGATGTTCGACTTGACCGAACCGATCGCGCAGGAGGCCGCCGTGTCGGGCTCGAACGCCTGGGTGAGTCCGTCGATCTCCACCGGATCACCGAGCCGCGTGCCCGTTCCGTGCGCCTCGACGTAGCCGATGTCGCCCGCCCGCAGCCCGGCGGCCTCGATCGCCTCGCGGACGACAGCGGCCTGGGCGCGCGGGTTCGGCACGGTGTAGCCGTTCGTGCGGCCGCCGTGGTTGATCGCGGAGCCGAGGATCACCGCGTGGATCGGGTCTCCGTCCGCCTCCGCCGCCGCCAGCGGCTTGAGCAGCACCGCGCCGACGCCCTCGCCGGGCACGAAGCCCTCGCCGCCCTCGCCGAAGCTGCGGCACCGCCCGTCGGCGGCGAGCATCCTGGAGCGGCACAGCTCCACGTAGGTCGAGGGGTGCAGGTAGAGGTTCACGCCGCCCGCGATGGCGACCTCGCAGGTGCCTTGCCGCAGGTGTTCGCACGCTTCGTGGATCGCGGTGAGCGAGGACGAGCACATCGTGTCGACCGGCAGGCTCGGACCTCGCAGGTCCAGCAGGTAGGAGACGCGGTTGGCCAGCGAGGCGAACGACGTGCGCGGCGCCCGGCGCGGGCCGCTGACCGCGGGCGGCACGTTGCGGTCGAAGCCGGTCTTGGTCACCCCGGCGAACACGCCGACCCTGCCCCCGTGCCGGGTGGCGAGCCGGTCCCGCGTGTAGCCGGCGTCTTCGAGCGCGGACCACACCGTTTCGAGGAACAGCCGTTCCTGCGGGTCGATGTCGGCGGCCTCGCGCGGGGAGATGCCGAAGAACGCCGCGTCGAAGCGGGCGAAGCCGTCGAGGAAACCACCCCACCTGCTGTAGCTGGTGCCCGTCTCGACGGCCTTCTGCTGGTCGGGTTCGAAGAAGCCCTCCAGCGGCCACCGCTGGGCGGGGACCTCGCGGATGCTGTCGCGGCCCGTCCTGAGGTTGGCCCAGAAGTCGTCCAGGGTCGGGGCGTCGGGGTAGCGGCCGCTGAGACCGATGATCGCGATCGGCTCGCCCGCAGGGTCGGGACGGGGAACGGCCGGGACGGGTTCGGGGCGTGCGGTCACCTCGGCCGTGACCGCGGCGTGCGCGGGAGCCTCGACGTCGTCCAGCCAGCGCGCGCACCCCTCGGGGTGGCGCTCGGTCAGGTGCGCCGCCAGCTCCGCGAGGGTCGGGTACTGGTACAGCACCGTTTTCGGCAGTGCGCCGAACCACCGCGCGAACTGCTTGTTCAGCCGGGTGACGGCGATCGAGTCGATGCCGTGGCTGTCGAGCGGTGCGGTGGCGTCGAGCGCGGCGGGGTCGAGTCGCATGGTCTCGGCGATCAGGCCCTTGAGCCGTCCGAGCACCTTCCCCCGGAGGTCGTCAGTGCCGGTCATCTCTTCTCCTCCCCCGGAGATCACGACATGGGTGGCACCGAGCCCGACGGCTCCGTGCAGCGCGGCCAGCGCGGCCCCGGTGGGCAGCGGCGGGCCGAAGCGCTCGGTGAGCGCGGGAAGTTCCTCGTCGGGCACGCGCATGCCGCCGTCCCGCCACAGCGGCCAGGCCAGCGAGACGCTCACCCCGTGCCGTTCGCCGCGGGTGACGAGTTCCTGGCGGTGCGCGGCGTAGGCGTCGAGGAAGCCGTTGCCGGCCGTGTAGGCCGCCTGACCGGCGTTGCCGAGGACTCCCGCGGCGGCGGAGAACACGGCGAAGAAGTCGAGCGGAAGGTCGCGGCTCGCCTCGTCGAGGTGCACCACCCCAGCGACCTTGGGCGCGAGCACGCGCAGGAAGTCCTGGTAGGACGCACGGATCAGGTAGTCGTCCCTGAGCACGGCGGCCGCGTGCAGGATGCCGTCGAGCCGGCCGTGCGTGCGGACCACGTCGGCGACGAGCTCGCGCACCGCCACCGCGTCCGTGACGTCGGCGCGGCGGTACTCCCCCGGTCCGTCCGCGGTCGCGGATCGCCCGCACCGCACCACGACCGCGTCCGGAGCGTGCCGGGCGGCGTCCTCGGCGAGCAGGCGGCCGATTCCGCCCGCACCGCCGCTGATCAGGTAGACGCCGCCGTTCTTCCACACCGGGGAGGCGATCGCGCTCGCCGCCGGTTCCCAGCTCACGGTCTCCCGCCCCGCCGGGGTGTGACGCACGTGCTCGTCCCCGCCGCTCAGGGCTTCCACGAGCTCGTCGGCCGAGGGCTCGTAGGTGAACTCGACCAGCCGGACGGTCAGGCCCGGATCCTCCTGCGCGGCGGTGCGCAGCAGTCCGATCAGCCCCCGGTACGGCGAGTCCGCGCGGCACACCACCTGGACGACGCACGGACGTCCGTCCGAAGTGGACATGAGCCGTTTGAGCTCACCGAAGAGCCGGACGGCGGCGCGCTCGTAGGCGATGTGCGGGGCGTCGCCGCCGGTGGTCACCTCGGCGGTCTGGACACCGGGGAGGCCGTCACGCACGGCGGCGACGGGCAGGTCGCACAGCACGACCAGCCTCCGGCCGCCGGCGGGTGCCGCCACGGCATCCTGGGCGGCACGCCACACGGGCACGCGCAGAACGGTGCGGGTCACGGCGACGGTTCCTTCCGGGGACGAGGTGGGATCAAGCGAGTGCATCGGGGCCCTCCCGGTTGGCCAGGACCGCTTCCAGCTGGGCGGCGCGCGCGTCGACGTCGAAGGAGGGCGAGGCGATCACCGTCACGGGCACGGCCGGGGCCTGCGGGGCGCTCGCCGCCGGCACCCAGTAGCGCTCGCGTGCGAAGGGGTAGGTGGGCAGCACGAGCACACGCCGTTCGCCCAGCGGATGCAGGCTCGTCCAGTCCACCGCACGGCCTTCGCACCACAGCGCGAGAACCCGGTCGAGATCGCCTTCCCGCACCGCGGCGACGACCTCGGGCTCCATGCCACGATCACGGCGCACGGCCGCACCACGTGCCCGGCGCAGGCTCCCGGTGTGCAGGCCGGTGGAACCCGCGAGGAACGCGTCGAGCGCGGCGACGACCCCTCCGACGTCACGGGCGACGAACCCCAGGCGCTGCTCCATCTCCTCCCTGCCGACCTGGAGCGTGAAGGCCAGGTCCGGAAGCGACGGCGAGTTCTCGCCGAGGAAGGCGCGCAACGCCTTGGCACGGGCCAGAAGGCGGTCGCTGTCACGAGCGGAGAGGACGATCGCCTGCGGGCCGTCGGCGCGGACCGGTTCCGGTCGCGACGGCGGGGCCTCCAGGACGACGTGGGCGTTGACACCGCCGAACCCGAAGCTGCTGACCCCGGCGCGCAACGGCAGCACGGCGCCGGACGCGTCGGTCTCCGGCAGCCAGGGCCGCGTCGAGCGCAGGACCTCGAACCCGCTGCCGTCGAGCTTCAGGTGCGGGTTCAACCGGTCGAGGTGCGGCACCGCCAGCAGCTCGCGGTGTTCCATCTGCCCCAGCACCTTGAACACACCCGCCAAGCCGGCTGCCGCCTCGGCGTGGCCGATGTTCGCCTTCACCGCGCCGAGCGCCCGCGTGGCCGAGCCGCCCAGGTTCCGGTAGGCGGTGCTGAGCGCTTCGACCTCGACCGGGTCGCCGAGTGCGGTGCCCGTGCCGTGCGCCTCGACGAAACCGATGCTGTCCGGGTCGATGCCGCGCATGGCCGCTTCGACCACCTCGGCCTGCGCCGAGGCGTTCGGTGCGGTGAGCGTGGCCGCGCGGCCACCGTGGTTCTCCGCCGTGCCCAGGACGACACCGTGGATGTTGTCGCCGTCGCGCAGTGCGGCGGACAACGGCTTGAGCAGCACGGCCGCCACACCTTCCGCGCGGACGTACCCGTCGGCGTCCGCCGAGAAGGTCTTGCAACGCCCGTCGGGGCTCAGCATTCCCGCGGCGTGCGTCGAGACGAAGGTGTCGACGCTCAGCAACAGGTTCACCCCGCCCGCCAGCGCCATGGCACAGCGTCCGGACCGGATGCTCTCGACCGCGCGGTGCAAGGCCACCAGCGAGCTGGAGCACGCGGTGTCGATCGGCTCGCTCGGACCACGGACGTCGAGCAGGAACGAGATCCTGTTCGCCAGCACGGCGTGCGAGTTGCCGGTCGCGGTGTAGCCGTCCGGCTCGACACCACTCGCGTTGAGCAGGTGGTGGTAGTCCGAACCGGACACGCCGAAGAACACCCCGGTGTCGGCGGGCAGCCGCGCGGGCGGGTAGCCGGCGTTCTCCAGCGCCGTCCACACCGTCTCCAGCGCCAGCCGCTGCTGCGGGTCCATCAGCTCGGCCTCCAGCCGCGACAGCGCGAAGAAGCCCGCGTCGAAGCGGTCGACGCCCTCGACCAGCCCGGCGAACTTCGGGAAGTCCGCGCGCGCCACGATCTCGGCGTAGCGGCCGTCGAACCGGTCAGCCGGGTACGGCGAGACGAGGTCGGCGCCCTCGCGCAGCCGTTCCCACAGGGCGTCCGGGTCGTCCGCGCCGGGGAACCGCCCGGCGATGCCGATGATCGCCACGGCGTCGGTCTCCTGCTCGACCGGCGGAAGCGCTGCCGGGAGAGCGGGCGGGAGGGAGGACGGCACCGCGGGAGCGGGACCGGCAGGGGCGGAGGTCCCGACTTCCTCGGCCAGCTTGCCGACGAGCCCGCGGATGTTGGGGTGCTGGAAGAACACCGCGGGACTCAGGTCGATGCCGAGGCGGCCACCGAGCTCCTGCGCGAGCGAGGCCAGGCTGATGGACTCGAACCCGAACGCCGGGAAGTGCGTGTCGAGGTCGACGTCGGCCGGGTCGGTCTTGAGCAGTTCCGCCACGGTCTCGCGGACCTGAGCGGTCAGCCGGTCCCGGATCTCGCCGTCCCCGTCCCCCGCACCGGTCACGGTGGCCGGTGGCGTGTTGCCGAACTCCACACCTTCCCACCGGCCCAGCACGGTTCCGGACTCGTCGAGGAACCGCACGTCGAACGCCGTCCCCTTGTCCTCCAGCACGATCGCCCCGGTGCTGCCGAGGTCCGTGCCCTCGGCCGAACGCAGCCGCACGACCGTGGCGTCGGCGTCCGAGGTGAGGTACTGCACGGCCTGGACCAGTCCGTTGAGCACATGGGCCGGAACCCGGACACGCCGCTTGTGGGGGTCCTGGGACACAACAGGTTCCGCGACGCGGACGAGCAACCGCCCGCCGATCTCCGCGACTCCTCCGACCACCCTGGCGTAGGGCCGGGCGTCCACGCCGAGTTCGCCGAGCTTCGCGTAGAACGCCCGCTCGTCCACCGAGAGCGGTGCGTCGATCGCGGAGTCGCGCTGCCGCGGCGGTTCGGCGGCGGCGGCGAGGTCGGCGCCGAACACGACAGCGCCGTCCTGGTCGTGCAGCTCGGCACGGCTCGCGCCGAGCCGCCAGGTGAGCCGCTGCTCCCGTGACGGGGCGGGCAGGGCGGCCCAGCGCGCGTCGCGCACCGCCCAGCCGTCCCCGAGGCCCGCGACCTCTGCGAACGCGAGCACACCGTCCACCAGCGCGATCGTGGCGTAACGCCTCTCGCGCCGGACCGAGTAGACGTAGTCGAGCAGCTCGTCGCCGCGCAGGTCGAGCCGGTACCGGATGCCGCCCAGATCCGACTCGTTGACACCCACCCACGGGTGCGCCCGCCGCGCGAACGCGATGGGGTCCAGCACGCTCGGCGCGTCGTCGAAACCGGGGTACCAGCACCGGACCCGCTCGAACGGGTAACCGGGCAGCGACAGCTTGGCGGGGCGTGCGGCCCGCGGCCACAGCACGTCCCAGTCGACGGCCGCACCGGTGGTCCAGGCCGCCGCGAGCGCGCGGAGGTCCGTCTCGGCGAGCGCCCTCTCCACCTCCGCTTCCTCCGGCGGGTCGGTCACGCCCATCGTGCTCGGGACGAACCACACCCCGTCCGGCGCGACCGCGCTCGTCCAGTCCACTTCGGACAGTTTGGCGAGTTTCGCGGTGACGGCACCGGTGTCCGCGGCGACGAACGCGATGCGGCAGGGCATCTCGTTCTTGCCCGTCTGCAATGTGTAGGCGAGCGGGTCCAGGCCGGGCCGCGTTGCCAGCACGTGCGCGTGCAGGTCGCGCAACACGCGCCCCAGCGCCTGCGGGGTCGTCGCCGAGCAGACGATCAGACGTGGCGCTCCGGAGTCGGCGACCGGCAGGCTCACCGGGTCGTGTTCCTCGACGACGATGTGCACGTTCGCGCCACCTGCCCCGATCGAGGTGACACCGGCACGCCGGGGCACCGTCTGCCCGTCGATCACCGGGCGGACCCACTCGGCGCGCTCGCGCTGCACGACGAACGGCGTCTCGGCGAAGTCGATCGCCGGGTTGAGCGTCTCAGAGTGCAGCGACTTCACCAGCGTCCGGTGTTTCAGCTGCAGCAACACCTTCGTCAGGCCGACGATGCCCGATCCCGACAGCAGGTGCGCCACGTTGGACTTCACCGAGCCGAGCGCGCAGAAGCCGCGGTCAGCGGTGTCGCGGCGGAACGCGCTGGTCGCGCCGCGGATCTCGATCGGGTCACCCAGCGACGTCGCCGACCCGTGTCCTTCGAGGTAGCTGATCGTGCGCGCGTCCACGCCCGCGTCGTCCAACGCCTTCTCGATGGCACGGGCCTGCTGCACCGGGCTGGGCACGGTGAAACCGTTGCGCACGCCCGCGTTGGTCATCCCGCTTCCCCGGATGACGCCGTACACGTGGTCCCCGTCGGCCACCGCTTCGCGCAGCGGCTTCAGCACGACCATGCCGACGCCCTCACCGAGCACCGTGCCGTCGGTGCCGAGCCCGTAGCTGCGCAACAGGTCGGCCGTCTTGCTGGTGAAGTGGGCCTGGGAGGTCGCGATCAGGTCGTAGGGGTGCAGCATCAGGTTGATGCCACCGACAACAGCCATCCTGCATTCGCCGGCACGCAACATCCGCACGGCCTGGTGCACGCACGTCGATGACGACGCGCACATCGTGTCGAGGAACATCGACGGGCCGGTGAAGCCGTAGAAGTACGACAGCATGTTGGCGAACACGCCGATCTCGCTGCCGCTCGTGGCCGTACCGCGCACGAGCATGTTCTGGAACCCGTACAGCGAGTAGCTGTTGTTCATCGACCCGACCAGCACGCCGACGTCACCCTGGTAACGGCGCTGGATCGTCTCGCGCGAGTAGCCCGCGTCCTCCAGCGCCGTCACGCCCGCCTGCAGCAGCAGCCGCACCTCCGGCGAGAGCAGTTCGGCCTGCCGCTGGGAGAGGGAGAAGTACCGCGGGTCGAACGCGTCGATGTCGCGCAGGAAGGTCCCGGTCTTGACCACGGACTTCCCCGGCACGTCCCGTTCGCCGTAGTGGATGTCCTGTTGCCGCCAGCGGTCGCGGGGCACCGGCTCGAAGCTGTGCCGGCCCTCGCTGAGCAACGTCCAGAACTCCTCCAGCGTGTCCGCACCGGGGTAGCGGCCGGACATGCCGATCACCGCGATGTCGTGGTCGCCCTGCTCAGCCGGCCGTTGCACGGTCTCCGTCCTGGCGATCGGCGCGGGGCCGGGGTCCGGCTCCCGCGGTGGCTCGGTCTCCTCCGGCTCCTGCGGCGACACGGCTTCCACCGGCGCCTGCTCCTCGCCCTGGCCGAACATCTCGACGAGCCGGGGACGGTGCTCCGCGAGGAGGTGACCCGCTACCCCGCGCAAGTCCACGTGCTCGAAGAACAGCGTCTTCGGCAACGAACCGAAGTCGTCCTCCAGCCGGCTGGTCACGTCCACGACGACGAGCGAGTCGATGCCGTAGCGCTCCAGCTTCTGGTCGGCCCGGATGCGCTCCGGCTCCTGGCCGGTCAGCTCGGCGAACAGGTGCCGCAGGTACTCCTCGGTGCGCGCCGTCAGCGTTCGATCGTCCACATCGGATCGAACCGCGGCCGGCGCGGCGGCTGGACGCGCGACGGGCACGTCCTTCGTCAAACCCGCGTAGCGGCGCAGCTTCGGCGCGTCGCCGTACATGACGATGCGCTGGGAGGGGGCGTCGGCGCCGAGGGCCCTTTCCAGCGCACCGAGTGCGGCCGCTGTCGGCAGCGGGACGGTTCCCGTCGTCTTGCGCAGGTAGGCCTCGGTCGCCGGGTCGACGCGCATGCCGCCCTCCGCCCACAGCGGCCAGTCGACGGCGCGGACGACGTGGGAGGAGGCCCGGCGGGCCCAGGCGTCGAGGAAGGCGTTCGCCGCCGCGTACCCGGTCTGGGCGGCGCTGCCGAACGTACCGGCGACCGACCCGAACAGGAGCAGGAAATCGGCGCCGTGCTCACGGCACACCTCGTCGAGGTGCGCGGTGCCGGTCAGCTTGGGAGCCAGCACCGGTGCGGTGGTCTCGACCGGGGTCGTCACGAGGTAGCCGTCGTCGAGCACACCGGCCGCGTGGAAGATGCCGTCGAGACGACCGAAGCGGTCGCTGATCGCCTTCGCCGCGGCACGGACGCTCGTCAGATCGGTGACGTCGGCCTGCCGGTACTCGATCCTGTCACCGAAGCGCCCGCGCAGATCGGCGATCTCCGCACTCTCGCCCCGCCCGCTGAGCACGACGGTCGCGCCGTGGCGTGCGCAGAGGTGTGCGGCGATCAGACGGCCGATGCCACCCGCGCCACCGGTGATCCAGTAGACGCCGTCGTCCCGCAGCAGCGACCCGCCACTGCCGGAGGTGGGCAGTTCCTCGGTCTCCCTGGTCAGACGACCGCCGGAGAGGTCGTAGGCGACCTCGGCGCCGGCCTGACCGGCTTCGGCGCGCACGATCGTCTCGAACCGCGCGGTGTCGACCGGACCGTCGACCAGCACGACCTTGCCCCGGACCGCCGGGTTCTCCTTGTG
>JASLAV010000326.1 GCA_030146905.1 Lentzea sp.
GGCGGCGCCCACCCCCCGCGCCCCTCAGGGGGCGGCCACCACCCCACCCACCAGGGTGTTCAAAGCGGGCTCGGCTTCGCCTTCGCTCCGGCTCGGCTCGCCTTTGCGTCGGCTCGCCTTCGGCCTCGTGTGGAGGGTGGCTCGTCCGGGCTTGAGTTTGCCTCGCCGGACTGTCAGACCTGCTCTGTACGTTGGGTCGCGGGGGACCCTGCATCCAAGGGACGCCTGCGCGAGCCTGTCCTGCATGCGGAAGGCCCCGGCGGTGACGCACCGCCGGGGCCTTCCACGTGCTGATCAGGTTGTCAGGCGACCGCGATCTCCACCGCGTGCACGCCGGGGCCCTCGGCGGAGACGTCCGCCTGGCCGTTGCCCGTCCTGTGGAGTGCTCGCACGGTCCACGAGCCGGGGGCCGCGAAGAAGCGGAAGTCGCCCTCCGGGGAGGAGACGACCTCCGCGGTGAACTCGCCGGTCGAGTCCAGCAGGCGGACGAACGCGCCGCCTACCGGGGTGCCGTCGGCCAGGACCTTGCCCTCCAGCACCGTTTCGCTGGTCGAGACGTCGACAGAGCCGCCTTGAGCGGGTGCGCCGCAGCCGTTGCTCATGGTGATCAGGCCTCCTTGCCGGAACCGAGCTCGATCGGCACGCCGATGAGCGAGCCGTACTCCGTCCACGAACCGTCGTAGTTCTTCACGTCTTCGTGGCCCAGCAGCTCGCGCAGGGCGAACCAGGTGTGCGAGGAGCGCTCGCCGATGCGGCAGTACGCGATGGTCTTGCGGCTGCCGTCGAAGCCCGCTTCCGCGTAGAGCGCGCGGAGCTCCTCGTCGGACTTGAACGTGCCGTCCTCGTTGGCCGCCTTGGACCACGGGACGTTGACCGCCGACGGGATGTGGCCGCCGCGCTGGGCCTGTTCCTGCGGGAGGTGGGCCGGGGCGAGGAGCTTGCCGGAGAACTCGTCGGGGGAGCGGACGTCGACGAGGTTCTTGTTGCCGATGGCCTCGACGACCTCGTCGCGGAAGGCGCGGATCGAGAGGTCCTGCTCCTTGGCCTGGTAGGTGGTCGCCTCGCGGGTGACCTCCTCCTTGTCCAGGGGGCGGCCGTCGAGCTCCCACTTCTTGCGGCCGCCGTCGAGGAGCTTCACGTTCTCGTGGCCGTAGAGCTTGAAGTACCAGTAGGCGTAGGCGGCGAACCAGTTGTTGTTGCCGCCGTAGAGGACGACCGTGTCGTCGTTGGAGATGCCCTTGGCCGAGAGCAGCTTCTCGAAGCCCTCGCGGTCGACGAAGTCGCGGCGCACCGGGTCCTGGAGGTCGTTCTTCCAGTCGATCTTGACGGCGCCGGGGATGTGACCGCCGTCGTACGCGGTGGTGTCCTCGTCGACCTCCGCGAAGACGACGCCGGGCGTCTGGAGGTTCTCCTCGGACCAGGCGGCCGAGACCAGCACGTTCTCACGGCTCATGGGAAGTTGCTCCTGTAGTAGTGCGTGTCTTATTGCGGGCGGGCGATTGCGGGGGCGTACCGGCGCAGCAGCAGGTACATCTCGCACCCGAGGCACAGGCCCAGCGCGGCGTTGAGCAGCGCTGCCACCAGTGCCAGGCCGGTCGCGACCATGCCGAGCGCGGTGAGGCCGGTTGCGTAACCGAGGGTGCCGATCAGTGCGAACACGAACCCGACGCCCTGCGCGAACCGCAGCGGGGCTGCTTCCTCGCGTTCGGTGGTCGGGGTGAGGCGCGGCTGGACCGCGAAGCGGTAGACGTGTCCCCACGGGTTGAGCTTCAGCGAGATGAACGCGCACATCGCGAAGAGCACCGTCTGGGCGGCGAGGAGACGCCACCAGCCGGTGAGCAGCACGATCGCGAGGATGATCGTGGTCATCCAGGCGGAGAAGCGCGGTCCGCGCGGGTCTACAGGGGAGTCCTTGGGCACGACGACCTCCGGGCAAACGGACGATTGCGTTCAGTCCGGCAGAGGTTGCTGACGAGCGTCAAGCGGCTCGATCAGCTCGTCGTGCGACACAGGCTGCTGCGCACGCGGCACAGATCAACCGCGCGTCGCTTCGTGAGCAGCATGGTCATGCCAGCGAGGGTAGTCCTCAATCCCTCGGTCCGGGAGGTATGTCCATCTGGTGGAACAACGCAGGTTCACCCGACCGGATTAGGGCAAATGCGGGCGAAGGGCGTCCATGAGCGAGTCGCGTTTCGGCACGCCGCCGACTCGCAGCAACTCGGTGCCGTCGGACGCTAGGGCCAGCGTCGTCGGGGTGCGCATGACGCCGAGCTGTGCGGCGACGTCGGGGAGGTTCGTGACGTCCAGCTCGGCGTGGGTGAGGCCTTCCGTGCGGTCGGCGAGGTCGCGCAGAACGACCTTCGCGTGCCGGCACGGCGCGCAGAACGTGGTGGAGAGCTGGACCAGCGTCACCCCCGGCGCGAGCAGGTCGCGCACGGGGGCCGGCAGGTCGGACTCGGCTTCACGGCGGGAGATGCGGCCCTCGCGGATCTTGAGCAGCACTGCGACCGCGCCGGCCACGGCCAGCGCGCCCAGCAGCGCCCACACACCTGTCATCGCTGGCTCAACGGTACATCCGCGATCTCGCCGCTGAGCTTGAACGAACCGCTCTCCACCTCGACGGCCGTGGGCGTCGCGCCGAACGGCAGCGTGCCGGGGTCGATCTTGATCGCGAGCGCCTGGCGCAGCTGCGGGACGATCTGCTTCAGCGAGGCGTCGTTCAGCTCGATGTCGTCGATGTTGATCTGGATCGCGCCGCTGACCAGTGCGATCTGCCCGTACGCGGTGAGCGTCACGACCTTGCCCGCGACGTTGGTCTCGCCGGAGAGCTTGAGCGCGGCGGTCGTCTTGGGCGCCTTCGGGTCGGCGGGAACCGGTGCGGCGACGCGGTTGTCCGGCTCGATCGAGAGCTTGTCGAACGGCGTCACCTGGTTCGCGAGCCGGTTCAGGTCGAGCGCCTTGATCCGCACGCTGCCCTTGACCGTGTCGATGGTCGCCTTGGAGACGTTGCCCGCCAGCAGGTCGGCGAGCTCGACGCGGGTGTGCAGCAGGTCGGCCTCGATGTCGAGGTCGCGCAGGTCGACGCCCTGCTGCTCGTCCTTGATCGGCACGCCGTACGCGCGGATCTCCACGTGCTGGTAGTCGCCGCGCAGCGCCTGGAGGGTGAACGGGAACCCGTTGATCCGCACCGACGGGTCCTCGTCGAGCTGCAGCTTCTCGCGCATGCGCTGGGCGATCTGGTACTCGCCCGCCGCCGCCAGCGCGAAGTCGGCCGCGACGAGCAGCACGCCCAGCACGATCACCGTGATGACGAGGAACTTGCCGCGCCTCGACTTCTTCCTCGGCCTGGCGCGGGCCGGGGTCTGGCCGGAAAACCCTGCAGTCATCCCTCGTCCTTCGGGTTCAGTGCTCGATCTTCGCGGCGGTCCACGCCGCCATCCGGTCTACCAGGTCGGGAGTCGAGGCCGATTCGGCGTGCCGCATGCCCTTCTCGATCCACAACTCGCCATGTCCCGAGGACGCGCGGTGCAGCGACATGGCGTGCTCCACGCCGAAATAGTGGTCCAGGTCACCGTGCACGATCAGCAGTGGGGTGGGCGTGATGCGTGCCACCACCTCCAGCGGGCTCTCCGGCGCCTGTACCCAGCTGCCGCCGAGCCGAACCCCGATCGCCCGCGCGGCCAGCTTCCCGTGCGGCTGTTCCAGCAGCCAGTGCACCCTGCGCATGGGAGCGGTCTCCCGCGACCACCACCTGGCGGGCCCGCTCACGGACACGACGGCGTCCGGCTTGGTCTCGCCGAGCGCGGCGTGCCGGAGGACGATCGAGGCGCCCATCGAGAACCCGATCGTGGCGACCTTCGAGTACCCGAGCTCGCGGGCCTTGAGCACCGCGGCCTCGATGTCGTGGACCTCGTCCGCGCCGACGGTGGAGCGTCCCTCCGAACGTCCGTGGCCGCGGAAGTCGAACGCGACGACGCCCCCGCGCCTGGCCAGCCGGGCGAGCACCCGTGCGACGTACGGCTTGGCCACGTTGTTCGTGAACCCGTGTCCCACAACGAAAGCAAGAGCGCCGTCGCGCTTGTGGTGGACGCCGTGCAGGCGCACTCCGTCGTGTGACATGGATGTAACAGGCGTGACGCTTGTGGAAACAACTGTGAGCACGGCTTCTTGACCTGGGACTTTCTCGGGGTGCACCGGTATTGTCTCCGTCATCCGCAGGCAACGGGGCCCGGTCACCGTACGCCGCTGGTCTGGTCGAGGTGACCTGACCACGGCCGATTCGAAGGGCGCCGCGATGAGCATCGACGTGCTTCTGCTGACGACAGACCCGGACCCGGAGGCTGTGCTGCCCGCGCTGGCGCTGCTCCCGCACGCTGTGCGCCCCTTGCGCCCGGAGGTCTCCGCACTCCTCGAGGCAGGTCCGCACGACATCGTGCTGGTCGACGCCCGCACGGACCTGGTCGGCGCCCGCTCGCTGTGCCGCCTGCTCGACTCGTCCGGTGTGGACGTCCCCGTGGTGGCCGTGGTCACCGAGGGCGGTCTGGTCGCCGTCAACTCCGACTGGTCGGTCGACGAGATCCTGCTGCCCAACTCCGGTCCGGCCGAGGTCGACGCCCGCCTGCGCCTGGTGCGCTCGCGCCGCGGCGCCACCCAGCCCGGTGGCGACGGCGCGCTGCAGCTCGGCGACCTGGTGATCGACGAGGCCACCTACACCGCGCGCCTCAAGGGCCGCCCGCTCGACCTCACCTACAAGGAGTTCGAGCTCCTCAAGTACCTCGCCCAGCACGCGGGCAGGGTGTTCACTCGCGCCCAGCTGCTGCAGGAGGTCTGGGGCTACGACTTCTTCGGCGGCACCCGCACCGTCGACGTCCACGTGCGACGGTTGCGCGCCAAGCTCGGCCCCGAGCACGAGGCGTTGATCGGCACCGTGCGCAACGTGGGCTACAAGTTC
Organism: Lentzea sp.; assembly: GCA_030146905.1. Next base: position 4,952 of record JASLAV010000326.1, read on the forward strand.
GTCCGCCCGCCGCGTCCCGGCTCGAACCGCCGCCCGGAGGTCACCGAGGTCGACGACGCGGTCCGAGCCCTGGATGAGCGTTTGATCGCGCGGTAGGTTCGCCTGTGTGGCGCAACTGAGCTGGTACGACGAGCTGACGACCGAACAGGCTGCCGAGGTCGGGCGGCTGCTGACAGCCGCGGAGGACCTCGACGGCGTGGCACCGGTCGGCGAGGCGGTGCGACTGCGGATGCGCCCCGGCGCCACCGGCAGCAGGCACCTCCTCGCGCACCTGGACGGCGAGCTCGCCGGGTACGCGCACGTGGACGTGATCGGCGACTCGGGCGGCAACAAGGTCGCCGAGTTCGCCGTGCACCCGGCGCACCGCCACCAGGGCGTGGGCGAGGAGCTGGTGAAGGCGCTCCCCCAGGAGGGGCTGCGGATCTGGGCGCACGGCGGCCACCCCGACGCGGCGAAGCTCGCGGAGAAGACGGGCTTCCGCAAGGTCCGCGAGCTGCTGCGCATGCGGCTGCGCGTCGAGAACGACCTGCCGGAGCCGAGGCTGCCGGAGGGCATCACCATCCGGCCGTTCGTCCCCGGCAAGGACGAGGCCGCGGTCGTCTACGTGAACCACCGCGCGTTCGACTGGCACCCCGAGCAGGGCTCGATGTCCATCGAGGACGTTCGCGCGAAGGAAGAAGAGGACTGGTTCGACCCCGAGGGGTTCCTGCTCGCGTTCGACGCGAACGGCGAGCTGGCCGGCTTCCACTGGACGAAGGTGCACACGCCCGCCCTGGGAGAGGTCTACGTCGTGGGCGTCGACCCCGACCGGCAGGGCGGTGGGCTGGGCAAGGCGCTGACCCTGGCCGGCCTTCAGCACCTGCGGCAGCAGGGGGTCGAGGAGGTCATGCTGTACGTCGAGGCTGACAACGCTCCGGCAGTGCGCGTGTACACAAAGTTGGGATTCACCCTCTGGGATGCGGACGTCCAATACGCCCGGTAGTGAACGAACCATCACGAAACGCATACATGCAGGTCACGCCGTCACCCGTCTGGTGGTGTTGCCTGTCACTTCCCGTCGTGTGTTCACCTCCCGTTCACTTTGTTTGTGCGGTCTGTCCACTCTCGCTGCCTACCTTCCGTAGCGAGCGGCGACGTCCGTCGCGAACCGCTTGAATCGCTTCCGCAAGGTGGAGGACCAAGGTGAAGATCCAGCGGCACGGCGCCGTGCTCGGCCTCGTCGCGGCCGGCGCGCTTCTGCTCAGTGCGTGTGGCAGTGACAACAACACGGGAACCGGCACCGGTGGCAGCACCAACTCCAACGCCGCGTCCGTCCCCGTCGAGTGTGGTGGCAAGACCAACCTGAACGCCGAGGGCTCTTCCGCGCAGCAGAACGCCATCGCGGCGTTCGTCCAGGCGTACCAGGCCGCGTGCCCCGGTGTGAACGTGGCGTACAACGCCTCCGGTTCCGGTGCGGGTGTCAAGAACTTCAACGCCGGCCTCGTCGACTTCGGCGGTTCGGACTCCGCGCTCAAGGACGGCGCCGAGACCACCGACGCCGCGAAGCGCTGCAAGGAGAACCCGGCCTGGAACCTGCCGCTGGTCTTCGGACCGGTCGCGGTCGGCTACAAGGTCTCCGGTGTGGACAGCCTCGTGCTGGACGCCAAGACCACCGCCGCGATCTTCTCCGGCGCGGTCAAGAAGTGGAACGACCCGGCGATCAAGGCGCTCAACGCCTCCGCGACCCTGCCGGACAAGGACATCACGGTCATCTACCGCTCGGACGAGTCGGGCACGACCGACAACTTCCAGAAGTACCTGAAGGTCGCCGGCGGCTGGACCAAGGGTGACGGCAAGCAGTTCAAGGGTGGCATCGGCGAGGGCAAGGAGAAGTCCGCCGGTGTCGCGCAGGCCGTCGGCTCCATCGACGGTGCGATCACCTACGTCGAGTGGTCCTTCGCGCAGGACAACAAGCTCTCGGTCGCCAAGATCGACTCCGGTGCGGGCGGCGTCGAGCTGAACGCCGAGTCCGCCGGCAAGGCCATCGACTCCGCCAAGATCAAGGGTGAGGGCAACAACCTCGTCCTCGACCTCGACTCGATCTACGGCAACAAGACCGCCGGTGCGTACCCGCTGCTGCTCGCGACCTACGAGATCGTGTGCTCCAAGGGCTACGACGCCGACACCGCCAAGGCCGTCAAGGCGTTCCTGACCGTGGCCGCGACCACCGGCCAGGAGCAGCTCGCCGACGCGGGCTACGTGCCGCTGCCCAAGGCGTTCCAGGACAAGCTCCTCACCGCCGTCAAGGCGATCGCCTGAGACAGCCGAGCCAGGCGACAGCGAACAGCTGAGACGCGATGAACGATCCCGTCGTGGCCAAGCGCCCCGCCGGCTCCGGTGAACCCGGAGCCGAGCGGGGCGTCGCGGCTGCTCCCACTGCCACGGAGGCTCCGATTCCCCCGACACCGGAAGCTCCAGAGACCCAGAACACAGTGCACGTCCGCCCCGGTGACCGGATCTTCCGCGGCCTGGCGACGGGTTCTGGCGTCTTCATCGTCGCGCTCATCGGCGCGATCGGGCTCTTCCTGATCCTGCAGGCGATCCCGTCGCTCGGACTGGACAACGTCAACTTCCTGACCAGTCGCGAGTGGAACACGACAGACCCGACCAACCTCCGGTTCGGCATCCTCGACCTGCTGCTCGTCACGATCGTCGTCGCGCTGGTGGCACTGCTGATCGCGATGCCGATCGCCATGGGCATCGCGCTGTTCCTCACGCAGTACGCGCCGCGCAGGCTGGCCCGGCCGTTCGCCTACGTCATCGACCTGCTCGCGGCGGTCCCCTCCATCGTCTTCGGTCTGTGGGGCCTGTTCGTGCTCGGGCCGGTGCTGTTCCCGGTCTCGACGTGGCTGATCGACAACCTCGGCTGGATCCCGATCTTCGCCAAGGGCAACGTCAACGTGCAGCTCGGCGGCACCGTCTTCACCGCGGGCATCGTCGTCGCGGTGATGATCCTGCCAATCATCACGGCCGTCAGCCGCGAGGTCTTCGAGCGCACGCCCACGATGCACATCGAGGGCGCCATCGCGCTCGGCGCGACCAAGTGGGAGGTCGTGCGCACGACGGTCCTGCCGTTCGGCAAGGCCGGGTACATCAGCGCCTCGATGCTCGGCCTCGGCCGCGCGCTCGGTGAGACCATCGCCGTCGCGGTCATCCTGAGCACCGCGACCAGCTCGTTCGGCTTCTCCCTCTTCGACGGCGGCAGCACGTTCGCGTCGAAGATCGCCCTGGCGGCGCCGGAGTTCAACGACGCCCGCTCCGCCGGTGCCTACATCGCGGCCGGTCTCGTGCTGTTCGTGCTGACCTTCGTGGTCAACGCCATGGCGCGCTCGATCGTCGCCGGCCGTAAGGAGTACGAGTGAGCACCATCTCCGCGGACCCCCAGCGCCTCGCGACGCCGCCGACGTTCCAGTCGGTCAGCGTCTCGCGCCGGATCAAGAACGGCCTCGCCACCGCACTCGTCTGGGGCGCCTTCCTCATCGCGATCATCCCGCTGGTGTGGGTGCTCTACACGGTGGTGCAGCGCGGTTTCCCGGTCGTCCTCGACGGTGACTGGTGGCAGAAGTCGCTCTCGGGCCTGCTGGCCCGCCAGCAGGGCGGCGGCGCGTACCACGCGATCTACGGCACCGTGGTCCAGGGCCTGGTGTGCGGCATCATCTCGGTGCCGATCGGCATCATGGTCGCGATCTACCTCGTGGAGTACGGCGGCCGGTCGAAGCTCGCGAAGGCCACGACGTTCATGGTCGACATCCTGACCGGTGTCCCCTCGATCGTCGCCGCGCTGTTCGTCTACACCGTGTGGATCACCTACTTCGGCCTGGGCCGCAGCGCCTTCGCCGTGTCGCTCGCACTGGTGCTGCTGATGGTGCCGGTCGTGGTCCGCACGACCGAGGAGATGCTCAAGATCGTCCCCGACGAGCTGCGCGAGGCCTCCTACGCGCTGGGCATCCCCAAGTGGAAGACGATCGTCAAGATCGTCATCCCGACCGCTCTCTCCGGCATCCTGACCGGCATCATGCTCGCCCTCGCCCGAGTCATGGGCGAGACCGCGCCGGTGCTGGTCCTGGCGGCGTACGCCCCCTACATCAACTTCAACCTCTTCGAGGGCCCGATGGCCTCGCTGCCGTTGCTGATGGTGAGCGAGCGCAACAACCCGACGGCGGCGGGCTTCGAGCGCATCTGGGGCGCGGCGATCACGCTCGTGCTGATCATCACCCTGTTCAACCTGCTGGCGACCGTGATCTCGCGGGCGCTGGCGCCGAAGACGAAGTGAGCGGGCGGACATGGCCAAACGACTCGACATCAAGGACCTGAACCTCTTCTACGGCAAGTTCCACGCCGTCGAGAACGTCTCGCTCGCGGTGCCGCCGAAGAACGTGACCGCGTTCATCGGCCCCTCCGGTTGCGGCAAGTCGACCGTGCTGCGGTCGCTCAACCGCATGCACGAGGTCGCGATCGGCGCGCGCGTCGAGGGCAAGGTGCTCCTCGACGGCGAGGACATCTACTCGTCCACTGTGGACCCGGTCGAGGTGCGCCGCACCATCGGCATGGTGTTCCAGCGGCCCAACCCGTTCCCCACGATGTCCATTCGCGACAACGTGGTGGCCGGCCTGAGGCTCGCGGGCACGAAGAACAAGAAGGAGCTCGACGAGGTCGCCGAGCGCTCGTTGCGCGGCGCCAACCTCTGGAACGAGGTCAAGGACCGCCTCGACCGTCCCGGCGGCGGCCTCTCCGGTGGCCAGCAGCAGCGCCTGTGCATCGCGCGCGCCATCGCGGTGCAGCCCGACGTGCTGCTCATGGACGAGCCCTGCTCCGCCCTGGACCCGATCTCCACGCTGGCGATCGAGGACCTGATCACGGAGCTGAAGAAGGAGTACACGATCGTCATCGTGACCCACAACATGCAGCAGGCCGCGCGCGTGTCCGACCAGACCGCGTTCTTCAACCTGCTGGGTGTCGGTCAGCCGGGACAGCTGATCGAGGTGGACGACACGGAGAAGATCTTCTCCAACCCCGGCCAGAAGGCGACCGAGGACTACATCTCCGGCCGGTTCGGCTAAATTCCTGCGGGTGAGCCCGCAGAGCAAGTCTCGCAAGAAGAAGCAAGGCAAGGCACCCGGCCGCAGGCCCGAGCAGCAGTCCCCGTACGGGGCGCTGCTCGAGTCGGCGGCCGCGCTGCGTTCGGAGTCGTGGTTGCTCGCGGACGCGTGGGCGAGCGAGCTCTACGCCACGCTCTGGCTCGCCGGGTCCGGCAACGCGCCGGTCGTCGGTGCGCTCGCCGCGATGGACGACCCCGCGGCGCTCACGGCGCTGCGCGCGATGTCGGGCGTGGGCTCGGCGGAGGACAGGGCCGCCGCGTTCGCCGCCGCGCAGTCCGTTGCCGCGCGCGGGGCCGAGGAACCGTCCTGGTACGTCGCCGGTGCCGAGCTGGAGTTCCGCGACGCCTTCCTCGTCACGAACCTCCTGGGGGACGTGGAGGTCGTCGCGATCACCCAGGAACGCGCCGGTGCGGCGGAGACCGTGCTGTTCATGCGCCAGCCGGTGCTCGGCGCCACCGCCATCGAGCTCTTCTCGACGCCGGACGAGGGCACCGTGGCGCTGCTGGAGGACATGATCGCCTCGACGCCCGAGGCGTTCCGCGACGGGATCACGCCGTTGAGCGCCAGCGACGTCTACGACCGCGTCTGGCCGGACATCGAGCAGTTCTGGGAGGACGGGCCCGACGAGGAGGCGGAGGAGGGCCTGATCGGTTCCGAGGACGTGCGGCACCCCGTCCAGCTGATCGCGCTCGCCGACGCACGCGTGAGCGCGTTGGTGCCCGACGGGTACGAGATCCCCGCCATCGGTCCGGAAAGGACGGACGAGGTGGTCGAGGCGTTCCTGGCTTCGGACCACGGGATCGCCGACGTCGAGGCCGCGCGGGCGTTCGCGCGCATCGTCGCCTCCTCCGCCGTAGACCAGAACCGGGACCCGGTGGTCTACGGACCGGCGTCGCTCACCGCGGTGCTGATCCTGAACGTGGCCGCGAAGGTGCACGTGTCCGACGCGGACCTGGCCCTGCTGCCGGAGATCGTGCGGGCGTGGGCGTACTTCACCGCGGACGCGCGGGACCTGCCGCGCGACGAGGCGCGGGCGGCGTGGGACGAAGAACTGCCCACCGTGCTCGCCGAGTTCTCCGAGGCCTACGCCGATCCGGAGCTCGCGGCAGAACGCGATGGGCAGTTTCGCTGATTTCTGAAGGGGCTTAGAGGTTGTCGTCGTCGCCGTAGCCGGGCATCCGGCCGGTGACGACGAAGACCGTGCGCTTGGCGACCGACACGGCGTGGTCGCCGTAGCGCTCGTAGAAGCGGCCGAGCAGCGTCACGTCCACCGCGGTGGGAACGCCGTGCTGCCACTCCTTGTCCATGATCACCGTGAACAGGTGGCGGTGGATGTCGTCCATCGCGTCGTCCTCGTCCTCGAGGGTGCGCGCGCGGTCGACGTCCTTGTCGCGGATGATGTCCGCGGCCTCCTTCGCGAGCTTGACCGCGATCCGGCCCATCTCGGCGAAGTACGGCTGGACGTCCTCCGGCAGCGCCGGCGACGGGTGACGGCGCCGCGCGGCTTTCGCCACGTGCAGGGCGAGGTCGCCCATGCGTTCGACGCTCTCCGCGGCGTGGATCACCGCGAGCACGGTGCGCAGGTCGGTCGCGACCGGTGCCTGCAGAGCGAGCAGCGCGTACGCCTGCTCCTCGATGCTGGAGCGGACGTCGTCGACCTTCTGGTCGCCGCTGATGACCTGCTCCGCGAGACCGAGGTCGGCCTGCAGCAGGGCAGCGGTCGCGTTCTCCATCGCCTCAGCGACCATGCCGGTCATGTCGGCCAGTCGTTCGGCAAGCTCTTGTAGCTGGTCGTGGTAGGCCTCGCGCATGGCGCTCAGCCTACGTCCCGACCATCGCGGCAGCGACATGCCAGCATGAACCCGAGGTGAACCCCAGGCGAATCACTTCGCGCAGGGGTCCTGTGCGGCGTTCACAATGGACAGATCGTTGCTCGGTTGTCCCTGGTTCTGGGCCTGGCCGTTACTCGCCTGCGGCGCGACGACCTTGTCGTCGAAGTTCGCGCCGAGCGTCAGCAGGACAGCGCCGCCCATCTCAGGGGCCTCCACCAGTTCCGCACTGGGGACCGCGGCCTTGAGCGTGGCCGCCTTGTTCTCGTTGCCCTTCGAGTACCTGATGGTGGTCTTGGCCGCGTTCTCCGGCGCGTTGCCACGCCTCGCGACCTGGAATCCCTTCTGCTGCAACGCGTTCGCCGTCCGGTCGGCCGCGCCGCCGTTCGTCGGGTCGCCGTTGAGCACCTGGATGGTGACTTCCTTGGCGTTGATCACCGTGCCGGGCTGCTGCTGAGGCGCGGGAGGGGCGTTCTCGCCGGGCTTGGACTCGACGGGCTTCTCCTGCGGCAGCGGCGTTCCGTCGATGATCGTCTGGAACAACGCCTTGACCTCGTCGTCCTTCAGGCGCTCGATGTTGTCGTCCGGGTTGTTGATCAGCTTGTTGTCGTCTGTCCAGTGCGGCATCGTCACGAACGAGACGCGGCCCGCGTCGAGGCTCTGCATCGAGTTCGCGAGCTCCAGCAGCGACGCCACGTCGATGTTGTCGCCGACCGTGGAACTGGTGAGGGCGTTGATGAAGTTGTTGAGCTTCGTCGGGCTCAGCAGCACCTCGTTCGACAACGACTGGCGCAGCATCGCCGACAGGAACTGCTGCTGCCGCTTGATGCGGTCGAAGTCGGTCCCACCGTCACCGGCGACCTTGCGGGCACGCACGAACTGCAGTGCCTGGTCGCCCTTGAGCACGATCTTGCCCGGCTTGTCCACGACGACACCGAGCTCGTCGTCGATGATCGCCTTGGGCGTGCAGATCTCCACGCCGCCGATCGCCGTCGACATCTCGCGGAAGCCGATGAAGTCGATGCTGACGTAGTGGTTGATCTTGAGGCCGGTCAGCTGCGTCATCAGGTTGGCGACGCACTCGGGCCCGCCGTCGTTGTAGATGGAGTTGGCCATGACGGACTTCTCCGCTGCCAGCGGTTCGCCGTACTGCCCGTTGTCCGGGTTCCAGGCACGGCACGCGGGCCGGTCGACGCGCACGTCGCGCGGCAGCGACACGATGACCATGCGCTTACGGTCGGCGGGGATGTGCGCGAGCATGATCACGTCCGACCGCGCACCGCCTTCCTGGTCCTGGGTGCCGACGTTGTCGCTCGCCTTCGCGCCCGCCCTGGTGTCCGAGCCGACGAGGAGGAAGTTCTCGTCGCCGAGCTGCTTCTCCGCCTGGTGGACCGCCTGCGAGTTGCCGCCGAGCGCCTCGATCTTCTGGAACTTGGAGTCGGCCCACTGCGTGCCGACCCAGGCGATGCCGGTCGACGCGAACACCGCGGCCGCGGCGGCGACCGCCGAGACCTTGGCGCCGCGCATCAACTTGCGCTGCTTGGGCGTGCGGCCCGTGGCCTTGGGCGCGCCGGACTCGTCGGTCTCGAGGACGACCGGGGCGGCGTACTGGGTCGCCTCCTCGTCCTCGTCCTCGTCGTCCTTGACCCACGGCATGAGCTTGGCGCGCCGCTCCTTGCGCAGGCGCTCCTGCTCGAGCAGCTCGTCGTGCACCGCGGAGAACCGCGCGAGGGTGTGGTCGACCTCGCGACGCTTCTTCACGTCGTCGCCGATGGCCTCCATCTCGGTGGTGAGGCTCAGCGGGTCCATCTCTTCGCGCTTCTCGACCTTGGCCACGCCCGCCGCGGAGGCGATCTGGGTGGCTTCGGGACCGGGAGCGCCGGAAGCGGGTTCCTCCGCCGGCGCGGGTGCGTCGGGAGTGACGCCGAGCCGGTTGGAGATGGCGGGCACCGGGCGGGGACCGCTCGACTCCGCCCTGGGGGGCATCGGCCGCGGACCGCTCGACTCCGCGCGCGGCGGCATCGGGCCCCCGTTCGGGGGCATGGGGCGGCGACTCGTCGACTCCGGTCCCTCGGTGGGGACAGGAGGGCGCGCGATGCTGTTGGACGACGGCGCGTCACCCGGCAGGAGGCGCCGGGGCGCGGGACCGTCCGGTGCAGGAGGCCGCTTGAGGCCGCCGTGCGCCACGTCCCCGCCGGGAACGGGCGGGCGCGGGATGCCGTTGGACGACGGCGCGTCGCCGGGGGCGAGCCTGCGCGGCGGTGCTCCGCCGGCGTCAGGCCTGCGCACCGTGCCGCCGGGCAGGCCGGCCTCAGGCGGTCCGCCCGGCACGGGGCGCCGGGGGATGCCGTTCGCGGACGGCGCGTCGCCGGGCGGCATGCGCCGCGGGTCACCGGGAGCCGGTGGCCGTGGCATGCCGTTCGACGCCGGCTCGCCCGGTGCGGGCGGGCGCGGGATGTTGTTGGACGACGGTGCGTCGCCGGGAACGGGCCTGCGCGGCGGTGCGCCGTTCGGGCCCATCTCGCCGGGCGCGGGACGACGCCTCGTGCCGGTCGCGTCCGCCTCGGGGGGCCTGCCACCTGGCGGGGCCTGCACGGGGCGGCGCTGCATTCCGGTCGCGTCCGGTCGCGGTCGCTGGCCGGTCTGCTCGCCGGGAGGACGTCCCGCACCGCTCGGGGGGCCGGCGGGGGCGTCCGGCCGGCGTCGCCTGCCGGTCTGGTCGCCGGTGAGGTTCTGCGGTGCCGGCTGGTCCGGCATCGGCGGCCGCGGGCGCGTGCCCGTCTGCTCACCAGGCCGGTGAGCCGCGGGTGGCTGCTGCCTCGGTGGCTGCTGGGGCTGTGGTGGCTGCTGCGCCGGTGCGTCCGGCAGGGCACGCCTGCCGGTTGCAGGTGCGTCCGGCAGAGCACGCCTGCCCGTGGCAGGTGGGTCGGGCAGGGCACGCCTGCCTGTCGTGGGAGCGTCGGGCGAGCTCGGCGGGACGGGCCGGGGGATGTCCGTCCTGCTGTGCTGCTCGATGAGGTCCGAGACGCTCAGGCCCCCAGAGCCTTCCATCGAGCGACGTCTACGGCCGGTCGGCTGGTCGTGCTGGGGATCCTGATCACCGCGGGAAGAGGGGCCGCCACGTCGGGGGTCGTCGGGCACCCAATCTCCCTTCTGGGTCAGAAGCAAAAGCGGTTCGTCATTACGAAGTGACGACGACCGGGACACAAGGGTTGCATCACCGGCGTGTCAGTTGCGCCCGCGATACTACGGATGTAGCCGACTTCTGACGACCACTCCGGGTGATA
>JASLAV010000351.1 GCA_030146905.1 Lentzea sp.
GCGCTCGGGCTGTTCGTGCTGGGCATCGTCCTGCTGGTCGCGCCCGGCCTCTTCGGCCTGCAGCCGCGCATCGGCACGCCGCTGTCCCTCGTGGCGCTCTGCGCGGGTGTCGGCTGGCTGATCCTGCGCATGCGCAACACCCCGCCGCCGGACTCGGGATGGGACGACGGCGCGCAGGTGTGACACGTTGCGTTCACGCGGATAACGACGTGATAACGGCCACTGAAACCTTCAGATAACGATTCGGTCATGCCTACCGTGTCGGGCATGGACCAGATGCAGCACCTGATGATGGCCCGTGCCATGGCGACGCTGACCAAGAAGGACGCGGAGCGCGCCAAGCGCCGCCGCCCGCGCATCCTGCGCCTGCTCGGCCGCTAGCAGCCCTTCAGCCAGAACGGTCGCGGCGGGCGAACCCCGACGAGCCCGCCGCGGCCGTTCACTTCCTCTTCTTCAGCGCCTCCGGCTTGTGCACCGCGTCCCTGCCGCTCTTCGCGCTCTCCACGCGGTACTGGGGTTCGTCCTGCGAGGCCTTCACCTTGCGGCCGGCGGCCTCCTTCTCGGTGGTGATCTCTTCCTTCACCTCGCCGTGGGTGGTCGAACCGTGGTTGGACCACTCGACCTCGTCACCCGGCTTGTAAGGATGCTTCGTCATGGCCGCGGGTTACCCCGTACGGACGAGTCAACCCGGCCAAGAGGAGGACGTCGTGGGCGACGACGAGCAGGAGCAGACCCGCAAGGACTTCGGCGAGGCGGTCAACATGACCGCCGCGAAGCTCGAGAAGTGGCTCGACACCGACGAGTCCGAGCAGGTCGGTGACAAGTCCTCAGGCGAGTCGACGGGGCACGCGTCCGGCCGCCGCATCGTCACGCTGCTCAGGACCAAGCGCGACGACCTGACCGACGACGACTACCGGCACATGCGCAAGGTCGTCGGCTACGTGCACCGCCACCTGGCACAGCGCCCCGGCGGCGACGTCGAGGACAGCCGCTGGCGCCACTCGCTGATGAACTGGGGCCACGACCCGCTCGGGAAGTAGGTCAGGAACGGCGCGAGTGGTTCCGCGCGGTCCTCGTGGTCATCCGGGCGGCGGCCTCGCGGGCCAGCGTCGCCGCGCCCACGATCCCGGCGTCGTCACCGAGCTGCGCGGTGCGGATCCGCGCCAGCGGCCGGTGGCCGGCACCGGTGACCACGGAGGCGTAGCGCTCGCGGGCGTCGTCGAGGAACAACGGCGCCGAGGTCGACACCCCGCCCCCGATGACGATCACCTCGGGGTCGTAGACGTCGGCGACCAGCGCCAGTCCCTCGCCCAGCCAGCGGGCCAGGTCGGCCATCGCGCGCTTGGCCAGCGGGTCGCCGTCGCGGGCGGCGCCCGCCACCCGCCTGCCGGTCACCGCGCGCGAGTCGCCGGCGGCCTCGCGGGCGAGCAGCGTCGAGACGCCGGGGTGCTTGGCCAGCAGCTCCACGGCGGTGGCGCTCAGTGCCGTGCCGCTGCAGTAGCGCTCCCAGCAGCCGTTCTTGCCGCACGGGCAGGGGCGGCCGTCGGGGACGACGCGCAGGTGGCCCAGTTCGGGGGCGACGCCGTGCGCGCCGCGGAAGACCTCGCCGTCGAGCAGCAGCGCGGCGCCGATGCCCGTGCCGATGGCGACCAGCACGGCCGTGTGGGCGCCACGAGCGGCACCGAAGCGGTGTTCGGCGAGGGCGGCGGCGTTCGCGTCGTGCTCCAGGACGACGGGCATGCCGAGGCGGTCGCTCATGCGGTCGGCGACGTTCACCTGCCGCCACGCCAGGTGGGGTGCGAACCTCACGGTGCGGCGGTCCGAGGCGATGAAGCCCGCCACGGCGAGGCCGACGGCGCTCACCGCGTGCCGGTCGGTCAGCTCCTCCACCGCGGCCGCGATCGCGTCTTCGAGCGCGCGTTCACCCGCGGGTGTCGGCGCACGCGAGGTGTCGAGCACCGAGCCACGCGGGTCCACGACCCCGGCGCGCACGCTGGTGCCGCCGATGTCCACTCCGACGGTCAGCACTAGTCCGTCTTCCTGACGACCTTGATGTGCTGCACGCGCTGCCCGTGTTCGGCGGGTTCCTCGTCGGCGCCCGGCGGCGCGGTCGGCGCTCCGGGCTCGCGCAGGGCGGCCCGCAGCACCGCGACCAGACCGGCCGCGTGCTCGGCGGCCTTGGCGGCCAGCTCGGAACGGTCACCGCGCAGCAGCGCCACGCCGTTGCACAACGGGCACCAGCCGCACGTCTCCGGCGTGTGCGAGCCGTCGCCGGCCTCGGCGACGCGCTGCAGCCACGGCTGCATCCGCTCGGCGGCCGTGTCGATGAGCAGCCGCAGCTCCTCGGCGAGCTTGCCGGTGTTGTCCTGGGTCATCCACAGCTCCTGATCAGCGGCTCAACGCCACAGCGACGGGTCGGGCCGGAACCCCACCGTCACGCCGCCCGAGTCCATCTCCGCGCCGGTCACGATGCAGCGCCTCAGCAGCGACGGCAGCGCCACGAGCCGGCGCCTGCCGTCGACGGTCAGCGCGAGGTCGTCGTCCACCCGCACGAGGTCGAGCTCCGTGTCGTCGCCCAGCGGCAACGCGATCCGCAGCGAGTACCTGGCGTCGAGCCCGCGGCCGCCGCCCGACACCTCCATCAACGACTCCGCAGAGGCGGTCCCCGGCAGCGGGTCCTCCTCGCCGTAGAGCTGCGCGGCGACCTCCAGCAGCGCCGCGACGCCGACGGGTTCGGACGCGCGGTGGTCGACCGTGCGGATCTCGCCGATACCGGTCAGCTCCGCGAGCACCGCGTCCTGCTCCTGCCTGCGGGTGCGCAGCCACGTGGCGGCCGCTCCCCGTTCGTCGCCGGGCGAGGGCACCAGCCGGTTCGCGACCACGCTGTCGACGCGGATGCCCTGCAGCGCCAGCGCGGTCAGCGTGCGCCGGGTCTCGGCGGCGACCACGCGTTCGGGGGTCAGCACCAGCCGCACCGAGCACGACGAGGGGTCCGCGAGCATCGAGCGCAACGCGTCCAGCCGCTCGGCCAGCCTGCTCAGCGCGTCCGCCGTCGCGTCCCACTTCTCGACGGTCCCTGTGCCCGCGACTCCCGCCAGGAGCCCGCGCACCACCCGCCGGTGGGTCGGGAAGAGCCGTTCGAGGTAGCCGGCGAACGCCTCCGGCAGCGACAGCAGCCGCAACGTCTCGGCGGTCGGCCCGCAGTCGACGACCACGACCTCCCACGGCCCGGACACCGCGAGCCGGCGCACCTCCGCCAGCGCGAGGAGCTCCTCGACGCCGGGCAGCACGGTCAGTTCCTCGGCATCGAGCTCGTCGACACCCGCGCCGGCGAGCACGGTGCGCAGGTGTCCGCGCAGCTCACCCCACGCCTCGTCGACGAGGCCGCGGGGGTCGATCTGGCACGCGAAGAGCCCGCCGACGGACGCCCCTGGAGCGTCCACTTCGGACGGAGAGGCGCCCAGGCGGACGTCGAGTGCGTCGCCGAGCGAGTGCGCGGGATCGGTGGAGACCACGAGCGCCTTGCGGCCGTTGGCCGCCAGCGAGGCCGCCGTCGCGGCGGCCAGCGTCGTCTTGCCGACCCCGCCCTTGCCGGTGAAGAGCAGGACCTGGCTCAAGCCGCCTTCTCCGCGCGCTTCTTGAGCTCCTTGAGCGCGGTGTCGAGGATCATCTTCTCCGCCTTGCGGCGGAACAGGCCGATCATCGGGATCACCAGCTGCACCGACAGCGTGTACGTGACCTTGGTGCCGGTGCCGGACGGCTCCAGCACGTAGCTGCCGTGCTGGGACTTCTGCATGGTGCCCTTGACGAGGTCCCACCGCACCGACAGACCGTCGGCCGCCCAGTCGTAGCGCAGGGTGTACTCGTCCTTCACCGGCCCCTGGTCGATGGCGAAGCGGACCTGCTCGGCGCGGCCGTCGTCACGGGTGCCGAGGACCTCGACCTCCTTCATCCCGTTCGCCCAGTCCGGGTACGACGGGAAGTCAGCGATGATCGCCATGATCTTCTCAGGCGGCGCGTCGATGACGATGGACTGAGTGGACTCGTCGGCCATGTGTGAGGAGGTTACTCGCGTCTTTACCAGTTGAGGACGTGAGGCTTGCCGCTGCGCTGGAAGTGCCCGACGTTGATGCACTCGGTGTAGCCGATGCGCACGCGCCTGGCCAACGGCTGGTGCACGTGCCCGAACACCGACCAGCGCGGGCTTTCGCGCACGATCTTGTCCAGCGCGGCCCGCGAACCCCACTCCGGACGGCGCGCGACGACGTCGTAGGTCAGGTCCGGTACGAGCGGCGGGATGTGCGTGCAGAGCACGTCGACCCGTCCCATCCGCTCCAGCGCGGAGGCCATGTCCTCCTCCGTGCGCACGTACGGGTACCAAGGCGCGCTGGGGTTGCGGACCGCTCCCGGCATCATCAGCCCGCCACCGGCGAAGCCGAACCTCAGCCCGCCGATGCTGGTGGACTCGCCGTCGAGCACGTGCACGCCGTCACCGGCGAACCGCGGCCACAGGTGCGGACTGTCCACATTGCCCGGTGTCACGTACGTCGGCGCGGACATGGCCGTGAACAACGCGTGGTACTGCTCCAGCACGGCTTCTTCCACGATGGAACGCGCGTCCGCGAGGCCCTCCCACAGCGACCGGATGTAGCTCGCGGTGTCGGCGCGCCGGGTGCCGCGCCGCAGTTCGGCGAAGACCCCGACCTTCTCCGGCCCGAAGACGCGTCCGAGGATGCCCTTGGAGTGGTCGTGGTAGTCGACGAAGTCGATCAGGTCGCCGAGGACGACGAGCGCGTCCGCCCCGTCACCGGCGCGCGCGAGCGCCTCCGCGTTGCCGTGCACATCGGAAACCACGTGAACCCGCACGGTTCCAACTTAGTTGACGACCCGGCAAGATCACCCGTGCGGCGGGCAGCCGGCGGGGCGGCCGTCCTCCAGGGTCAGCTTGAGGCCCAGGGCGACGGACTTCGCGTCGAGCTGGCGGCGCTGCACCTCCCGGCGGGCGTGGCGCGGCGTGAGCGACCCGGCGGGCGGATCAGCGCGGAGGAAGTAGTGCAGCACGGTGCCGTCGAGCACGGGTTCGAGCCAGATCTCCATCGTGCCCACGAGCGCGCCGCCGACCGTCCAGCGCAGGCCCTCGTCACCGCGGTCGGCGTAGACGTCGAGTTCGAGGTCCGGCCAGAACCCGCGCCACGACGACGGGGCGGCGAAGGCGGCGGCGACCACTGCAGGGGGCACCGCCAGGAAGGTCTCGTCAACGACGTCCACGCTGGCCATGGGCACAAAAGGTAACGGAAGGGCGTACCAACCTTTGTATCGCCGGAATCACACGCTAGGTTTCCCCACCAGTAACAAAACACCGTACGGAGGTTGACGTGCGCGAGTTCAGCGTCCCCGCCACCGCCGAAGTGGCTCCGCAGGAGAACCTCACCGACATGGTGTGGGCCAACGCGGAACGCTTCGGCAACGCCGTCAGCTTCCGCAGGCAGGTCGACGGCACCTGGGTTGACATCACGGCGCGTGATTTCGCCGCACAGGTCATGGCTGTCGCCAAAGGCCTGGTGGCGGCGGGTCTCGAGCTGGGAGACCGGATCGGCCTGGTGTCCAAGACCCGCTACGAGTGGTCGTTGCTCGACTTCGCCATCTGGGCGGCGGGCGGCGTCGTCGTGCCGATCTACGAGACGTCGTCGGCCGACCAGATCGAGTGGATCCTGTCCGACTCGGGCGCCAAGGCGGTCTTCGTCGAGGCGTCCTCGCACCGCGCGATGGTCGACGACGTCGTCGGCAAGCTGCCGGAGCTGCGCCACGTGTGGCAGATCGACGGCGCGGCCGCCGCGGTCGACGAGCTGACCGCGCTGGGTGCCGAGATCACCGACGAGCAGGTGCACGAGCGCCGCGGGCAGGCGAAGGCCGAGCACACGGCCACGCTGGTCTACACGTCCGGCACCACCGGCCGTCCCAAGGGCTGCACGCTGACCCACCGCAACCTGCTGTCCGAGGTGCGCTCGGCGCTGTCGCGGTTCCCCGAGATCCTCACCGCGGGCAACTCGCTGCTGCTGTTCCTGCCGCTCGCCCACATCCTGGCGCGTGCACTGGCGCTGGCGTGCGTGTACTCGCGCGTGACGCTGGGCCACACCGCGGACGTGAAGAACCTCGTCGAGGACCTCGGCCAGTTCCGGCCGACGTTCGTCGTCGCGGTGCCGCGCGTGTTCGAGAAGGTCTACAACGGCGCCAAGCAGAAGGCGCACGCCGGTGGCAAGGGCAAGATCTTCGACGCCGCCGAGGCGACGTCGGTCGCGTACAGCAGCGCGCTCGACAACGGCGGTCCCGGTCTCGGCCTGCGGCTCAAGCACGCGGTGTTCGACAAGCTGGTGTTCGCGAAGCTGCGCGCCGCGCTGGGCGGTCGCGCGATCGCGGCGGTGTCCGGTGGCGCGCCGCTGGGCGACCGGCTGTCGCACTTCTTCCGCGGCGCCGGCATCCCGGTGTACGAGGGCTACGGCCTGACGGAGACGTCGGCGGCGGCGTGCGTGACGTTCCGCGGCCAGGAGAAGGTCGGCACGGTCGGCCTGCCTGTGCCCGGCACGTCGGTGCGGATCGCCGAGGACGGCGAGATCCTCATCAAGGGCGACATCGTGTTCACCGGCTACTGGAACAACGAGGCCGCCACCAAGGAGGCCCTCGAGGACGGCTGGTTCCACACCGGTGACATCGGCGAGCTCGACGGCGACGGCTTCCTGAAGATCACGGGCCGCAAGAAGGAGATCATCGTCACCGCCGGTGGCAAGAACGTCTCCCCCGCGCAGCTCGAGGACCGCATCCGGGCGCACCCGCTGATCTCGCAGTGCATGGTGGTCGGCGACAAGCAGCCGTTCATCGGCGCGCTGATCACGATCGACCCGGAGTTCTTCCCGTCGTGGAAGGAGTCGCACGGCAAGCCCGCGTCCGCGGAGGTCCCCGACCTCATCGAGGACGCCGACCTGCTGGCCGAGATCCAGGCCGTGGTGGACGAGGCGAACAAGACGGTGTCGAAGGCGGAGGCGATCCGCAAGTTCCGCGTGCTGCCGGTGGACTTCACCGAGGCGGGCGGCGAGATGACGCCGTCGCTGAAGCTGAAGCGCTCCGTCGTGGCGTCGACCTACGCGTCGGACATCGACGCGATCTACTCGTAGTAGCGCTGGAAGTACGCGAAAGGCCCAGGAGCTGAGAGAGCTCCTGGGCCTTTCGACCCCCAGCGATCGTGATCCGCGGAGATCCGCGGAACCCGAGAAGTTGTGTTGCCCCGGCCCCCCGACCGGGACGTGGAGAAGATTGCCGCACGGCGCTGACGTTTCGCTGACGCGTCGATGTCACTCCGCGACAGCGCGCCAATAAGCTGTCGGGTGGACGATCACGCACCGGCGATCACGAGGGGAAGGCGATGACTCCGGGTCCGCAGTTCCGGCTGCTCGGCCCGGTGGAGGTGCGCCTGGACGGCTCGTCGGTGGTGCTCCGCGCCGGCAAGCACAGAGCGTTGCTGGCGGCGTTGCTGCTGCGGCCCAACCGCGTCGTTCCCGTGACGGAACTGGTCCGCCACGTGTGGGGCGACACACCGCCCGCGCGCACGCGTGGCGCGGTGCAGACCTACGTCATGCGGTTGCGCGCGGCGCTGGGTGACCCGTCGCTGATCCAGACCGCCGCCGACGGCTACCGGATGCGGGTCGACCCGCTGGCCGTGGACGTGCACCGGTTCGCCGACGCCGCCGCCCGCGGACGTGCGGCCGCCGCCTCGAACGACCTGGTCAGGGCGCGGAAAGCGTTTGCCGAGGCGTTGGAGCTGTGGCGCGGCCCCGTGCTGTCGGACGTGCCGTCGGAGACGTTGTACTCCGAGCACGCGCCCAGGCTGACCGAGCTGCTGATGAAGGTGCACGAGCAGCGGATCGACGTCGAGCTCGCGCTGGGCAACCACGCGGACCTCGTGCCGGAGCTGTTCACGCTGACGCGGGACCACCCGTTGCGCGAGCGGTTCTGGGCGCAGCTGATGCTCGCGCTGTACCGCGGCAGCAGGCAGGCGGAGGCGCTGGAGGCGTTCCGGCAGCTCGACAGGACGCTGGACGAGCAGCTGGGCATCGACCCGTCGCCGGAGCTGCGGTCGTTGCACCAGGCGATCCTGACCGGTGCGCCGGAGCTGGCGGCACCGGTGCCGCCGCGGGAACCGGAACGCGCGCCCGCGACCCCGATGCGGCTGCCGGACGACATCGCGGACTTCACGGGCCGCGCCCGGCACGTGGAGCGGATCTCGGGGCTGGTCACGGGCGGGTCGGTGCCGATCGTGACGCTGGCGGGACAGCCGGGGGTGGGCAAGACGACGCTCGCGGTGCACGTGGCGCACCTGCTGCGCGACCGGTTCCCCGACGGGCAGCTGTACGTCGACCTGCGCGGCTACTCGCCGGGGCCACCGGCTGACGGAATGGACGTGCTGTCGCGGTTCCTGCGGGCGCTGGGGGTGCCGCCGGACGAGATCCCGCCGGACGCCGACGAGCAGAGCACGGTGCTGCGGTCGTTGCTGTCGGGCAAGCGGATGCTGCTGGTGCTGGACAACGCCTCCGCGCCGGACCAGGTGCGCCCGCTGCTGCCGGGGACGGCGTCGTGCCGCGTGATCGTGACGTCGCGGGACGACCTGCGCGGGCTGATCGCGATGAACGGCGCGCGGACCGTGCCGGTGGACGTGTTCTCCGCCGCCGAGTCGGAAGCGTTGCTGACGACGTTGCTGGGACCGGGTGACCACGCGGAGCTGGCGTCGCGGTGCGGGCACCTGCCGCTCGCGCTGCGGGTGGCGGCGGCGTACCTGGCGGGCCGTGACGACGTGACGATCTCCGGGTCGCCGATCGAGCTGGCCTACGCCGCTCTGCCGCCCGCGCCGCAGCGGTTGTTCCGGCTGCTGTCGGTCGTGCCGGGGCCGGACTTCACCGCGGAGGCCGCCTCCGCGCTGGCCGACGTGGACGCCGAGGGCCTGCTGACGGTGCTGGAGATCGCGCAGCTGGTCGTGCCGGTCGCGCCCGGCCGCTACCGGTTCCACGACGAGCTGGTCCGCCACGCCGCCGCGTTGCGCGAGGAGTCCGACACCCCCGCCGAGCAGGAGCTGGCGTGGACGGCGCTGCTGAACCACTACCTGCTCGGCGTCGAGCGGTGCGCCGAGCTGCTCTACCCCGGCATCGTGCGGCTGCCGTCGGCCGCGGCGGGCCCCGCACCGCGGATCGCCGGTCCGGCGGAGGCCCTGGTGTGGCTCGACGCGGAACGCCCGAACCTCGCCGCCGCGATCCGCCACGCCGCCGAGCACGGCCCGGCGCCCATGGCGTGGCAGCTGGCCGACGCGTTGCGCGGGTACCTGTGGATCGGCCAGCACGTCGGCGAGTGGCTCGCGACGGCACGTCACGCCCTGCGGGCGGCGCAGGCGGCGGCGCACCGTCCGGCCGAGGCGGCGATGCACGCGAACCTCGGCACCCTGTACCTGCGGCTCGGCGAGTACGCGCTGTCGGTGGAGCACCACGACCACGCGATCGAGCTGTACCGGGCGCTGGGCGACAAGGACGCCGAGGCGAGCGTGCTGAACAACCTCAGCCTCGTGCACCGCCGTTCGGGAGAGCTGGGCCTGGCGAAGGACGCCCTGGTCCGCTGCCTGGAGATGCTGCGCTCGGCCGACAGCGTCAGCACCGGCCTGTACAACCTCGGCCAGCTCTCCGTCGAGCTCGGCGAGCTCGACGGCGCGGTCGAGCACTTCTCCCAGGCGCTGGCACTGGCCCCGAACGCCGACAGCCACGCCTACCTGGGCATGGCGCTGCGCCTGCAGGGAAGGCTGGTCGAGGCGCGCGCCCACCTCGACCGAGCCCTGGAGATCGGCAACGTGCCCGCCGGCGACGCCGAGGCGCTGGAGAACCTGGCGGCCGTGGAGCTCGCGGAGGGCAACTCCGAGGCGGCGCTGTCGTTCGCGACGCGCGCCCTGTCGCTGGTGGCCGACGGCGGGGACCCGCAGGTGGCGACGTCGGTGCGGATCACGCTCGGCGAGGTCCACCGGGCCATGTCCGGCCACGAGGCGGCCGCGGCGCTGTTCGAGCAGGCCCTGGCCACGGCGCGGCGGATCGGGTACGCCTCCGGCGAGGTCAGGGCGTTGATCAGCCTGGCGGCGGTGTGGCGCGACCTCTCCCGCGACTCCGACGCGCGGGCGGCAGCGGACGAGGCGGTGCGGCGCAGCGCCGAGCTGGGTCTGCGGGCCCTGGAGAACAGGGCCCGCGCGCTCGGCTAGCCGATCAGGCCTTCGAGGCGGTGCGCGAGCTGGTCCCACCGCCAGTGGTCGCTCACCCACTCCCGCCCGGCGCGGCCCATCTTCGCGGCCATGCCGGGGTCGGCGAGCAGCGCGGCGACCTTCGCGGCGACGTCCTCGACGTCACGGCCGTCGACGATGTTGCCGGTGGTGCCGTTGAGCACGGTCTCCGGCGCACCGCCGGACCGTCCCGCCACCACGGGCAGCCCGGTCGCCGAGGCCTCCAGGTAGACGATGCCGAGCCCTTCGACGTCGAGACCGCGACCGCGGGTGCGGCACGGCATCGCGAAGACGTCGCCGGCGTTGTAGTGCGCGGGCAGCTCCTCCCACGGCACCGACCCGGTCAGCACGACGTCGCGGTTGCCGGACGCCAGTTTCTCGAGCGTCCCCCGGTACGGCCCGCCGCCGACGATGAGCAGCGCGGCGTCCGGAACCGAGCGCTGGATCAGCGGCAGCGCCCGGATCAGGACGTCCTGCCCCTTGCGCGGCACCAGCCGTGACACGCACACGACCACCGGCCGGTCGCCCAGCCCGTACCGGCGGCGGATCTCGGCGCGCGCGGCGGCGTCGGGGCGGTACAGCTCGGTGTCCACACCGGACGGGAGGTGCTCCAGCGCCGCCATCGCGCCGAACGCCGCGGCGAACCGCGACCGCGTGTACTTGCTGACGTACGTCACGACGTCCACACCGGACCCGATGAGCCGCAACGCCTGCCGCGCCACCGGCAGCATCGACCAGCCGACCTCGTGCCCGTGCGTGGACGCCACCGCGCGGCTCAGCCCGAGCGACGGCGCCAGCAGCGCGAGCGGTGCCGCGGCCCCGAACCACGCGGCCTCGCACGACTCGGCACGGGCGATGTCCCGAGCACGGGCCAGGACGTCCGGTGTCGGCAGCATCAGCGACGTGGGGTGCCGCACCACCGGGAAGGGCTGCCGCGCGTCGAACTCCTCCGCGCCCGTCCACTTCGGCGCGTACACGACGAGGGAGTCCGCGGGCAGCCGTGTCGCCAAAGCGTGCAGGTAGGACTGAATGCCACCGGGGCGGGGCGGGAAGTCGTTGGTCACCAGCAGGGTTCGGCGCACGCAGCAACGCTATCCGATGGTGGTTCTCAGGAACTCACGCCAGCCCGCGACGTCCACCAGGTCCACGGCGGACTTCGACGCGTGCCTCAGGAAGAAGTCCACGACACCCCGCTCCCCCAGCACCGACTCCAGGTACACCATGATCGAGTACGCCTGCTGGTAGGCGAGCTCACGCCCCGGTCCGCCGAAGTCGGTGGGCGGGGCCGAGACGTCCGGGGTCAGCGCCGGCGCGGCCTGGCGCAGCGACAGCCCCAGCCCGTGGAACGCCACCCAGTCCGCGAACCCCTCCACGAGCCACAGCGGAGCCGAGTCCGACGTGAGGTCGCGCGTCGCGACGTGCGTGATCTCGTGCCGCAGCAGCACCCTCAGTTCGAGGTCCGACAACGACGCCGCGCGCACCCGGTTGAGGACCACCCGCTGCCCTGTCCCGTCGCGGATGGCGATCCCCGCCATGTCCGCGAACGCCGGTCCGACGAGCGACACCAGCTCCGGATTCGAGGCCGGAACGACGACGTCGACCCGTCTCGTCCAGCTGATATCCAATACATCAGCGACCGCGCGCACCGACTCGTCCAGCAGCCCGGCCGCCCGCGCCGCCAGTTCACCGTCGCAAGAACTGCTGGTCACGGTGCCCGACGACACCGTCAGCACGGCCTCTTTGCAATGGACGTTTTCAGTCGACTGCAACTCAACGGGCCGTGTTGCAACGGTCAGGCCCAGCAGGAACGTCATGGCGACGGTGACCGCCAGCAACGTCCTGAGGTGCTTCACCGGCGCAACGCTAGCCCTCGATGCGCCGGATCACCGCGATCGGCCCGATGGCGTCGATGGGCGCGATCTTCACCGGCTGCCCCTCGGTCGAGGCGTGGACGGCGCGCGCGTTGTCGACCGCCATGGCGACGTGCGAGCGGCTCGCGTAGTAGACGATCAGGTCTCCCGCACGGACCTCGCCACGTCCCACCGCGCGCCCGACCGAGGCCTGTCCGCCGGACGTGCGCGGGATCGCGACCCCGGCGGCGGCGTAGGCCTTCATCGTCAGCCCGGCGCAGTCCCACGACCGGGGCCCGGCGGCGCCGTAGCTGTAGTCGTCACCGCGCCGCGCCAGCGCGAACGCGAGAGCGAGGCCCGCCACCCCCGACGGCACGCCGACCGCCGACCGGTCACCGGGATCTCTCAACGTGGCCGCGACGGGGGCGGGCAGCCGGGTCAGCGCCGAACGCACCTCGACGATCTGCGCCTGCAGCGCGCTCTTGCGCGCGTCGAGGTCGGCCTTGAGCCGCTCGGCCGACGCGGCGGCCTCGGCGGCGCGGGCACGCGCGTTCTCCGCGACCTGGTGCGCCTGACGGGCCTTCTCCACGGCACCGGACAGGCGGGCCAGCGACTCGGCCCTGTCGGTCGCGAGGATGCGCATCATCTCCAGGCGGTTCAGGAAGTCCTGCTGCGAGTCCGCGACGAGCAGCGCCGACAGCTGGTTGAACCGGGCACCCTCGAACGACGCCTGGGTGATGAGGTCGACCTGGCCGCGGAAGTCGTTCTCGTCGGCCTTGGCCTGCCGTTCGATCTGCTGCGCCGCCGAGACGGTCGCGCTCGCGCGGTCGAGCTCGGCACGGCGCTGGACGAGGTCCTCCTGCGCCCGCAGCACTTCTTCGTTGAGCTTCGTCGCCTGCGCTGTCAGGTCGGCGTACACGCGTGCGGGGTCGGCCGGCTGAGCGGCAAGGGACACCGCCGGCACGGCCGAGAACAGGACGACGACAACCAGGAAACCACGGGTGAGCTTGCGCGACATGAGGTCGCCGATCCCCCTCGCCAGAACAAGACCGCCAAGATCGACGGCGTCAGGCTACCGGGTGATCAAACGCGCCCGAGACGGGCCAGCAACACGGCGGACGGCACGGGGTGCGCACCACGACGACGCACCGAGTCCGCGACCGCGCGGTCCGACGTCACCACCACCACGGGCCGCCCTTCGGGCTCGGCGGTGACCAGCGCGCGGATCACGTCATCAGCCAGAACACCGGGGTCGCTGAAGAGCACGCGCACGCCACGAGGCGCGGCCGCGGGCACAGCGACCACCCCCGCGCCGTCGAACACCAGCGTCACCTCGGCACCCGTGCGCGCGGCGAGCACCGCCAGCTGGTGCACGAGCCGGTCGCGCTGGTCCGACAGCGACAGTTCCGGATAGCCGGTCTTCGTGACGTTGTAGCCGTCCACCACCAGGTGCACCGCGGGCAACGCCAGCAGCCGGTCGAGCGCCGCCGGGTCCTCCACGCGTCCCACGACCCCCTGCGACGCGCTGGCACCCCGCACGAGGTCGGCGGGACGCGGCCCGGTTCCCCCGAGGGCCAACTCGCGGCGCAGCCCGGTGACGGCGCCGTCGAGGGTGTCGACGAGCAACGCGAGCCGCACCTCGTCGGCCTGGCGGGCCTCGCGGGCGGACTGGCGCGCCACCTCGGCGTCCGCGATCGCCCGCTGCGCCTTGCCGCGCTCGGTCTCCGCCCGTTCCCGCTCGCGGTCGCGTTCGGCGGTGAGGCGCTTGACCTCGTCGGCGGTGCGTTCCCGGATCTTCTCCACCTCTGCTGCGGCGGCCTCCGCGGCGTCCTTGGCCTCGCGCAGCCGCACGCCCTGCTCGCGCAACCGCTTGCGCAGGCGTTCCAGCTCGATCTCGGCCTCGGCGCGGACGCGTTCGGCGGCGCCGTCGAGCTGGCTGCGCTCGGCCCGCAGCCGCTCCAGCTCGCCTTCCACCCGTTCCGCGCGCACGACCGCCGCGTCCCGTTCGGCCCGCAGCGTCGCGTCGCCCACGCGTCGGGACACCAACTCCACGTAGTGCGGCGCGACCTCATCACCTGTCAGCACCGCCGCCGCGGCCGCGGCCAGCGGGTCCGGCGAGGTCACCTCCAGCGTCGACGGCCGGTTCTTGCGCAGCCACTCCACGACGGCGGTGCGGAAGTTCGCGGAGTTCCGCAGCCCCGCCACGACCTGGGCCCCGCCCAGCCGCGCGCGTTTGGTCGGGGCGAACTTCGCCACCGGGCGCAGGTGCTGCGGAACGTCGACCTTCGCCATCTCCCCCAACGCGTCCGCACCCAGCTCCGCGAGCCTCGCCCGCAACGGCTCCGGCAGGGCCGACCAGTCCACAGAGGACTCCTCTGCGGACTCACCTGCCTCTTCGGCGGGCTGGTCGAACTCGGGTTCGGGCATCGGGTCGGGCACCCCCACAGGCTAGAGCCCCCGCGCCTGAGCAGCGCACGGACATCTCCGCGCGCGGGAACAACGATCTGGAAAAGATCACCGCACTCCACTCAAATGGAGCAACCGCAGGTCAGGGCACCGGAAAAGGCACCGACGATCGATCACCGACGAAAATTGTCAGACCCCGTCGCTAGCGTCACCGCCGTGAGCGGTCAACTGTCCTTCGACGAGCTCGGGACGCCCCTGCGCGACACGACCTTCGTCGTCTTCGACCTGGAGACGACGGGAGGCAGCGCCGAGGAGGACGCCGTCACCGAAATCGGCGCGGTGAAGATCAGGGCGGGTGAGGTGCTCGGCGAGTTCGCGACGCTCGTCGACCCGGAACGGGGCATCCCGCCCATGGTCGCCCAGCTGACCGGCATCACCCAGCTGATGGTGACGGGCGCGCCGAACATGGGGACGGTGCTGCCCGCGTTCCTGGAGTTCGCGGCCGGATCGGTGCTGGTGGCGCACAACTCGGGCTTCGACGTCGGCTTCATGAAGGCGGCGTGCGAACGCCACGGCTACCGGTGGCCCAAACCGCCGGTGGTCTGCACCGTGAAGCTGGCGCGGCGCGTGCTGAGCCGCGACGAGGCGCCGTCGTGCCGGCTGTCGGCGCTGTCCGACCTGTTCGGCACATCGACCCGCCCGACCCACCGCGCGCTGGCCGACGCCCGCGCGACCGTCGAGGTGCTGCACGCGCTGCTGGAACGCGTCGGCAACGTCGGCGTGCACTCCCTGGAGGAGCTGCTGGCGTACCTGCCGGAGGTCACCCCGGAACAACGCCGCAAGCGCTCCCTCGCCTCCCACCTGCCGTCCAAGCCGGGCGTGTACCTCTTCCGCGGGCCGAAGGAGGAGGTGCTCTACGTCGGCACGGCCTCCGACCTGCGCCGCCGGGTCCGCCAGTACTTCACCGCCAGCGAGGGCCGCCGCAGGCTGCGCGAGATGGTCGCGCTGGCGGTGCGCGTGGACGCCGTCGAGTGCGCCCACCCGCTGGAAGCCGAGGTGCGCGAGCTCCGCCTCTTACGCGCACACCGCCCCGCCTACAACCGCCGCTCGAAGAACCCCCACCACGCCTGGTGGCTCGTGCTGACCGACGAGCCGTTCCCCCGCGTCTCGCTCGTCAGGAACCCCAAGGACGGCGCGCTGGGCCCCTTCCGCACCCGCCAGGCGGCCGAGGCGGTGGCGGACGCGCTCCTCGACGCCGTCCCGCTCCGCTCGTGCAAGATCAAGATCCCGGCGACGAACCAGCGCGCCTCCCCCTGCGCCCTGGCCGAGCTGGGCCGCTGCAAGGCCCCGTGCGCCGGCCACCAGACCGTCGACGAGTACGCCCCCGCGGTCGTCGCGGCGCGGGACCTGGTCATCGGCAGGAGCACCGACCCGCTGCGCACCCTCATCACCCAGCTCGGCGACCTGGCCTCGGCCGAACGCTTCGAGGAGGCCGCCCGCCGCCGCGACCGGCTGGCCGGCCTCGTCCGCTCCCTCGACAGGGCCCAGCGCCTGGCGGCCCTCGCCGCGCT